>JAGQPO010000397.1 GCA_020426665.1 Planctomycetales bacterium | reverse complement strand
CGAAGTTGGACAAACCGCCAGCCTGGGAAAAGTCCGCTTGAGCGTGGAGGCGAAGAACACCGGTACGGCTTAGCCGGTTTCGTTTTGCCGCTCCGGTGGCCGGCATCGGAGTAGGCATGGGCCTTTCCGGACACCGGCGCAAGTTGTGCGGGTCCAAAAACGGTAAGGTTGCATCGACCGAATGATTGAATCGCCCGGTCGGACTCGCATCGGTGCTTCCACAGGCCAATAGATCCCGCCTGGACGCACCCTGTCGTTGCCAACGGAAAACTGTTTTTTGCGAGACATGGAAATCGTTGGAGTCAGCAATCTGTATTTTTCTGAAAGGATTGGCCTGAGGACGACATTTATCTCCTGTTGTTGGAATCCGTGTAGGCGGGTGGTGTGAAAACTGTTTTCATTGACCCCGGTCATGCGGATCAACTCAGGGGATCATCATGACACTGGTATCAAATCACTTTCGCGGCAATCAACGGCTACTAAAAGCACTGGAGAACAGCCCGGCACTCTCAAAGGGCCACTCCGGGCACGCCGTTCGCTTGGTACAGCAGGCGCTGCTGGATTTAAATTACTCGATGCCGATTTCGGTTAAACAGTTCGGTACTCCGGATGGAATCTTCGGGTCCGAAACGAAGACTGCGGTTCGAAACTTTCAACGAGACTCCAAAGAACTCTCCACCGATGGAGTTGTCGGCCACAACACGTTGACGCGGATCGACACGATGTTGGCCGACCGCAAAACTCGGTTCACCGGCCTGCCGGCGCTTCCACCCGGATCGCCCGGAGCGGTCGGATACGAGCCCTTCAGTCCCGAGAAACCCAAGAAAGACAAGCCGGTTCCGCCGCCAAGGATTCCCCACAAGATTGAACGGTTTTTGCATGTCAATGCGCAGACGGCGCGTCAGCTTGCTCCGGCAAAGATCACTCCGTTCGCGACGCATCCGGAATGGCCGGAAGAAGCCATCCGCCGCTATTTGGCCGCCGCGGTTCGCGTCGCCCGCATGACAAAGCTGACACTGCACACCTTAGAGGCTCACAAAAACTTGGAAGCATTGTGGAACTCCGGATTCGAGGCGTGGTGGTTCGGCGAGTACTCAGATCGAAAATTCAGAAAGGTCATCGCGACGTTTGACTCGATCGTGCAACATCTGACGTCGCCCTCTTTAAGAGTGATCTGCGATGACGAGAAAGGTGGTTACGCGAATGCGAATCCAGGAATCCGGAAAATCACCTTGGGGAAATTGTGGATGAAACCGGTGATCGTCAATCCGAATGGCGCTGCGGCCACGGTTCACGACGACAAAGCCGAACGCATCCAGACCTTTATCCACGAAGCAGCCCACATCGCGGGACGCACCAATGGATTGAGTGAAAGCCACCTTTATGGACGGACGCCGGCGCATTCATTGGCCGGCAAAGGAATGAAATCGACCCGCAGCGCCGACAACTATGGTTACTATGCCATCGACATTGCGACCGAAGGCCAACACCGACGATTGAACTGACCGTCGGCCCGTGTTCGTACTTGAGAACCGCTGCAATCAAGTCAATCGTTGGCTCAGACAAACAACTCGCCGAGCCGAAGTTCCGCATCGGTTTTGCAGGCTGGCGAAAGCGTGTTCGGAACCGTCACGATTCGTTTACCGGCAAACCGATTGTTTTTGGGATCGGTAAACACGTGAATCGACTTGGCTACGCAGTCGACAACCCAGTATTCGGCGACGCCAAACTCGGCGTACAAGTCGGCTTTCTCGCCCATGTCTCCTGCAAGACTTGAATCGGCCACTTCGATCAGCAGCAAAACATCCGATGCTTTCGGACGACGGGCGGCGTATCGACCGGGGCGAAGCCAGGTCACGTCGGGCTCCGGTCGGCTGTCATCCAGGTCAATGCTGTTTTGAACTCGGACAACACAGTCCTCCGGACCAGTCACTGTTGTCGACCAGCGAGTTAGAAAGTCAATGTAATCTTCGTGGACGGGACCGGCCGGACTCATTTGTCGTAACTCTCCTCGGATCAGTTCAATTCGGCGGTCCATGCCGACAAATGCGCCCCTTTCGATCATGCGATCGTATTCGTCCGCGGTGATTCGAAGTGTGGTGCTCATGAAATCGAAATTAGATGTAACGGACTTGGAAATCTGGCCTCACGAATTTACAGCGAGTCCATTATAGACCAGGGCCTGAGTTTTGGCGACTTTCGCTACAATCGTTCGCATGACTGATCAGCATGCCAAAGAGTATTCATTGCTACCATTCGCGATCTGCCAGGAGTGGCAGTTGCAGGTGGGATATGAACGGTCATTCAAGGTCCAATCAGGGAAAGTGCTTTCAAATCGGTATTTGATCGGGATTCCGACCGAGCAACTGACATCGGATCGCGCTCGCGAAATTGCAAGACGATTGGCAATGCCCGAAATCGATGAACGATTGTTTTGGGGACTGTACCCGAACGCCAATCTGTTGTTGATCGGTTTCGAGGACTCTGAGCCCGGATGTGTCTACAAACTGTATCTCGAATTTGACGACCAACCGATATCCGTCAATTCAGGCCAAGGTGCTGATCAGCGGTTACTTCACCGCGGAGTCAAATGGAATGTGACAGGATCGTCAAACTGGCGCATCAGTGATTACCGTTGGCATCCAGGAATGGCCACGGACGAAATCAGTCATCGAATCAATTCCATCCTTGCCGGGACCATGATCGAACATCCGATTAATGATCTCGTCAATCATGCGACGGCAAACATAGACGGAGACCAACTGCGGTATCTGGAAGTCGTAGAGGGCAACCGCAGATCATTCGACTTGAACCTTTACGCGAGCGGGCTGCCCGTGCTTTCGGTCATGGATTACTGTCGGCATGCCGGCGCCGGACTCGGGGCGTCAATGGAACCATTTGACCAACTGGAGTCGATCGTGGGACGGCAACTGCTGGGGCATCTTGCGGCCGGACTCGATTCGAAGGGCAATGATTTTTTCACGGTCTACTACGATGCGACGGCATCATCGGAATCGGTTTCCGGATGATCCGTTGCCAAAACCTGTTATTCTTAGATGCATTGACACGGAATCCTGATTCACCTCCGGCAAGCGGTCATACAAGAACCATGAGCACCGAAATTCGCAAACTGACGTACAGCGATTACGTCTGCTTCCCAGACAACGGCAAGCGACATGAGATCATCGGAGGTGACCACTACATGAATCCAGTCCCTTGTACCTATCATCAATATGTGTCACGGCGATTGCAGTTTCAACTGTATTCGAAAATCGAGTTGGCCGAATTGGGCTGCGTTATTTACGCGCCGGTTGATGTCCAACTGACCGAAAGCGACATCGTCCAGCCCGATATCGTTGTTGTGCTGAAGAACAATCGAATCATCACTCCGACGAAAGTGAAGGGTGCCCCGGAGCATTTGATCGAGATACTTTCGCCGTCCACCGAGACGAACGACAAGTCATTGAAACGAAACTTGTACGAACGAACGGGTGTCGGAGAGTATTGGATCGTCGACCCTTTCGAACAGACCATCACTCAGCTAGTGCTGGAAAACGGATGCTATGTCCAGAAGGAGAGGGAGGGCAATCGAGTTGCTGTCACCTATCTTCCGGATGTCGACGTTGACCTGGACCAGGTTTGGTAGAAGAGAAGACAAGTTAGGTCGGCCGCGCAAGTTGCTAGATCGCGTTGATGCACACAGCGGCATCAGACCGAAGCGGCGCTGAAGCGACTGTGCTTCAGCGCCGTATTTCAGATCAACGTTATTGATTAAGCGCTTCGTCGATTGTTTCGTGGTTGGCACGAGTTCCAAGTGCACCCCACAAACCGTACGGGCTCTGGAAACCGGGAGCTCGCGAGCCAGTGCCGTTCCAAATCACCATTCCATTGGACTTGTTGCCGGCCTCGATCGAATCGGTGATAAAGATCACTGCGCCATCACCCATCAAGACATGGGCGCCACCTTGGTGTCGACTGCTGGCACCATAGATACCTTGTCGCCAAGTACCACCCTGTCCAGCCGGTGCACCAACACACAGCGGACTGTTGGGCGGAAAGACGGTGACCACGCCCGTGTGAACGGCGTAACCACTGGACCACTTGAATCCGCGTTGATTTTGATTGCCTCCGGTGGTTGTCGCACCGGGTATCCAGAACTTGGGTCGTTCGGGGTCGATCTCGGCTTCACACATCAGCGGGTTGCTCATGATCTGTGCGAGAGTGCCTCCGACAACTGCCTGCGTCGAGATGTTACGGTCTCCAAGGTCGGTCGCCATTTCCCCGGCCATGATCGTGTTGGACAGTCCGTCCAGCGTGTCACGGAAACGCATGTTAACGCGTGGAAAAAACATTCCGCGCTCGGTCGCCTTTGCACGAGGTGCCGCGGTCGGGTTTGGCGTACCGTCTTGGTTGATTCCACCGGTATTTTGAAACTGGATCCCGTCTCCGACGCAAACACCGTAGTTGGTTCGTCCTTGAGCCGGCAAACCTTCACCCGGGTCGCTGGGGCAACGCAGCATCGGAACCGTTGTCAGCCACGGATCGTATTGAAACTGCGCGTGCTGGCCCAATGTGATGTCGGCGTTTGGTCCCATGGCACTGAATTCGTATTGCCCGGCCGCGGACGCAGGCTCGCGGACGCGAAACGGATTGCTGATTTGATCCCAAAGCCCTTGTTGCTCAAGAAACGGAGTCAACTGAACCAGCGAGCTGAGGTTGTTCAAGTTGTTGCCGCCATACTGGCCGCCGATCAGTCGTGCGACGCGGGAGTCGGGGTCGTTCAGGCCATAGACTCGCGATGTGCCGCCACGAATCGTCGGCAGCTTTTTATAGGCCGAGTGATAGTTGTGGATTCCGATCCCGATTTGTTTGAAGTTGTTGCTGCAGCTCATACGCCGCGCGGCTTCGCGCGCAGCTTGGACGGCGGGCAGCAACAGCCCCACCAAAATCCCGATGATTGCGATGACGACCAACAGTTCCACCAAGGTGAAACCGGTACGTCTTGGATGACCACTCATACAAAACACCTCAACGATTGAAGATAGAAAAAGAACAAAACAAACGCTCTCGCCGCCGTCAAATGACGGTGGACGAAAATGAAAGGGATTGTGGCGAGCAATTGCCGCCCTGTTTACGACGTCCTGCTTATGACGCCCTGTTTTTTACTCGGACGCTGCAAATTCATTCGTCTCGTTTCCGGGATCGTTCGGATCATCCTCGCGTTCTTCAGGATGCTCCTGCAGGTAAGCTTCGATCGACCCCATCTCCGGTCCCTTGGTCTCTGTTTTGTCACCACATCCGATCAGCGGCACCGATAGGCAAGCGGCGATCAAGATGAATAAGAAACGGTTGATGGATCGGAAACTCATTTTCACGGATGTCTCTCGGTAAGAAATGTAGAAGTAAGGAATGGAGATACGAGGCGTAGGATGAAGGCCAGCACGACGAGTGCTTCGTCCAGATAATTTTTAGCGTTGTGTGTAACTTGAACTGGCGGACTTTCAGTCCGCCAGAAACCAACGTTTGTCGACGGACTGGAAGTCGGTCGTACTCTAAAACCAAGGCTTGACAAAACTCGAAAACGGTACGTGGCATTACATGGATCGGCACCACATGAGTGCACCACCACCCCGCAAGTATAGCTACGAAATCAATTTGGACTTTGCCGTATTTTCAGCGGACCATTTCGAATCGCGCATATTTCGATAAATCGATTCAGGGCGTCTGTCGGCAAAACAGTCAAATTGGGTTCAGACATCACCCCGGGAGCATTTCGGTAGACATCTGCTCAGGCGAGAGGTTTCCAGGTGCGGTTTTCGCATAATTTGCGGGCATTGCTGACCATTGACCGTTGGTCTTCGGCTCGCTGCGACGTTAGCCTAATGGGTTCGGGGGGTAGTGTGTTGGCCAGTGAGGGCAGTCAAGCGTGGAGTCCAGAGCTATGCGTCCAAGCAAGCGGTTTGGCAGGTTCGGTCGGGTTGAAGCAAAAACAGATTCGCAGCGAATGTCTCGCAGAAAAAAAAGACGGCGCCATCGATTGATCGAATTGTTGGAAGTTCGCCATCTGCTAGCCATCGACATGGCCTATCCGTCCGATCCACTTGACTCGTTGATCACGGATTTGACATTGCATGTCACATCGGGTGGTGCGACGCCGACTTTGGAGTTGTTCGAAACCGGGTCGCCCGGCAATCAACTTGGACAAATCCAGTTGACCGGCGCGGGTGACATCGACATCAACATTGGTCGAACTCCGGAAGCGGCGCGTTCAGCGGCCGGCGACACATTGCGAATCGATCTTTCCACGTTTGGTTTGCTGGATACGTTTGTCGGTGCCAACGGCGGAACGCTGAATCTGAATTTCATTGGTGGAGACGACATACCAATCGTCTCGGACGATGACGTACGTATCGAAGGCGGCGGCGCCTTTGCGATCGGGTACAGCTTCAACCTGATTTCCAGCGACCAGGTCGACATCGCAACCGGTACCGCAACGATTACAGGCGATTTCAATATTGATTCCGATCAAGCCGTCACGATGACATCGGGATCCATCACTGCAACAAACATCTCTCTGCAGAGTACGCCCGATACGACAGGCACGCCGAACGCCGATGATTTAACCGAGATCATTGCGCTTCCGACAGCTTCGGTGTCGATGGTCGGCGGATCGTTGTCGGCCGGTAACATTACATTTTCCGCGATCGCGACCACCAATTTGACCGTTAGTACCACCGATCTGCTGGACGGCGCATTGAGTGTCGGCGGCGTTGTTGTTGTTTCGGATGCTTCGATCGACATTAGTGGCGCAGCTGACATCGATGCGACCGGGATGATTGATTTGAACGCGACCAGCAACGTTAGCGCATCGATCATTCGTGGAACCGAAGATGACGGTGATACCAGCGACGATGACAAACAGGAAGACGCGGCCATTTCGATTTCGACGGTGACAAGTGATGCCGCGATTCGAATCGCGGGTAACGCCACCCTGGATTCCGGCGGGACGATCGATGCCGACAGCCTCAATACGGTGGTCGTCAACACGACCGCCGACGGGCAACTGGGATCCTCGTCGGCCGGAGGGACGTTGGCAACATCGGTCGTGATCGGTGACACCACGATCACCGTCGAAAACACTCCGATCGTAACCGCAGGGGGTAACCTTTCGCTCGACGCGATCAGCAGCCGTACCGTTAACACTCATTCGATCGCCACCAGCGATGGTGCGACCGAAGACGGAGACGCAGGGACTCAAACACAAGGCCAACAATCGCTCTCGGACAATGACGCACAGACTTCCGACGGCAGTTTGGATTTGGCCGCCGCGATCTCTGTGGCTACGGTCACCGGCGATGTTGTCACAACGATCGATGGCGGAACATTGCGATCTACTGCGGCAGCCGTTCATATTGGAAGCCAGTCGACTCAGATGGTTGACACGAATGCCGATGCGACCACGGCATCCGGTTCCGGCGGCACCGGCGTTGGAATCGGAGTTGCCATCGCCGTGATTGATGTCGACAGTAAGTCACAACTGACGGGCGCCGCCACTCTCGAAGGAGCAACCGGGATCGACGTCAGTGCAATCATGCCGGCCAGCGTTCATGATACCGAAGCGAAGTCGGGGCCGTCGGGGGATGACAGCGGCGCGGACGTCGGTGTTGCCGGCGCGCTGGCGATGCACGTTGCGATCACGGATGTGGCTGCCACAATCGGCCCCGCCGCGATCATCAACACCTCCGGCGACGATTTGCAATTAACGGCATCCTCGACGACCGACAACGTCGCGACGGCAAAGCCATTGGAAACGCCGATGGGCGAAAGCTTGGGCGTCGGTGCCAGCGTCGCGATTCATATTCCCGACCAGATCACGCGGGCGGCGATCGAAAACGGAGCAACACTGACGAACGTCAATCATCTGACATTGTCAGCGATGTCGGATTACGACCTGACAACCGAAGCCACCAGCGCGGCGGCTGGTGGGACGGCGATCGCAGCGGTGGTCAGCAACCTTGTCGCCCACGAAGACACGTTGGTGCAAATCGGAACCGGCACGCTACTGACCGTCGGTGGGAATTTGACGATGACGGCCGATCACCGTGGCGATGTGATGACCAAGGCCCAGGGCGACGCGGAGGGAGCGAGCAACGCGGCGATCGGCGCCGCGATCGCATTGTCGATTGTCAACCAGCGCACCGAAGCAACGATCGCCCGAAGTGTAACCGTTGGCGGAGTGCTATCGCTAAGCGCGACCGAGGAAGGCAAGAATGACGCGCAAGCCACCGCCACCGCACAAGGCGCCGACGGCAAGTCAAGTGACAGCAGCAACGTCAACGACAAAACCGGCAGTCAACGCACCGGGACCGACACAACCGCGACCGGCAAAGGCGCTCGCGACAGCAGTGATTCGTCTTCCAACCCGGACGCCAGCACCGACGAAGGTTCTGTGTCGGTCGCCGCGGCGGTCAGCATCAATGTGGTCGACGTCGTCACCCGGTCGACGCTGATCGGCGCGATCACGATCAACGTTACCGGCAATGCCTCGATTTCGACACAGTCCAACAGCGATGCGGCGGCAACCGCCAGCGGTGCGGCGGCCGATGCCAGCAGCGCCGGAGTGGGCGCAGCGGTCGCGATCAATCGGGTCACCATTACTAACGAAGCGACTTTACCCACCGGCGTGACGATCATCGCCGCCGGACTTGCGTTGCAGGCGACGATGAAGACGGTCGCCGCCGATCGGAAACATCGACTCGCCGCCGAAGCCGTCTCGGGGGCCGGTGATGGAGATGTCGGCGTGGCCGCTTCGGTGTCGATTAACTTGGTCGACACGACGACGCGCGCTGTTATCCCGACCGGAGCGAACGTGACGCTTTCGGGAGGTGATCTGACAATTGCCGCCGAAGGAAACGTCGAATCAATCAGCACCGCGACGCCTGAAGACGAGGGCGGCACGGGAACAGAAGTCGGCGTCGGTGCGTCAATGGCGCTCAATCGAATCGACAACATTGTAACGGCCGAAATCCAGAACTCCGCGGTGATGGGCGGCACCGTCGGAAATTTGACGATCAGCGCCGACGGCGAATACACGACCACGACCACCGCCGAGAACGGTGCCGCCGGTGATGTGGCCGTCGGGGCGGCCGTCGCGATTTCGCTTCCCGACAACAACCTGACCGCACGGTTGGGTAGCGGCAATGCGATCACCGCGACGGGCAGCCTGGACATCTCGTCGACACTCAAGCATACCGCCAATGTCACCGCATCGGGTGACGCGGCTGGAGGCAACGTCGGCGTCGGCGCGTCGGTTGCAATCGGAGTCGTCGAGGATGATTCGCAAGCAATCCTTGCCCGTAACGTCACCGCCGGCGCCGCGGCATCGGTAACTTCGACGATGGACATCGATAGCCAAGCCAACGCCAAAGCAACCGCCGGCGGGAACGATTCCAGTGGAGATGACGCCGACACCGAAGCGAACAACAAAACAAACAACAATCCCAACAACGGTGGCAACAAAACGTTGCCCAGTGCGAACAGTGAAACGAACAACGCCGATTCGCAATCCACCAGTGAATCAAGCACCGGATCCAGCAGTGTCGGTGTCGCGGCGGCGATTGCGGTCAACTTTGTCACCGCGACCAGTCAGGCGCGAGTGGAGAGCAACGTCAGTCTGATCGCCGGCGGACAAACCACCGTCGAATCGTCCGCCGAAGTCGATTCATCGGCAAAGGCAACCGGGACCGCGGTCCAACTGAGCGACTCGAACAACATCGGTGCCGCCGTTGGAATCAATCGTGGCAATGTGACCAACCAAGCCTTCGTCGGCAACAACGCCACCGTCACCGGCGGGGGCGTTCGAGTGGCCGCAATCACGACGGGATCTGAAACACACGACATGGTCGCTTGGGGAGCGGCGGCCGGCGGCGGAACGGGAGACGTCGGCGTGGCGGGAAGCGTTGGTGTGAACATCGTCGACGTGTTGACCGAGGCCATCTTACAACCCGGATCGCAGGTGACCTCCACCGCAGCGATGGACACGATCGCCGAGTCGGATGTGAATCCGCAAACACTGGCCGGAGCGGTCGGGGTTTCGACGGGAACCTCTGTCGGTGGCGCCGTCGCGGTGACAACGATGGACATCGACACCCGCGCGATCATCGACGGCGATGCCGATGCGGCGGGCGTGATGACCATTGATGCGTCGACCCAAGTTCAAAAAACGAAGTTTGATCTGCCGTTGCTGGGGCCATCCGACGATCCCGTGGCGACAACCGTTGCCGTCGCCGGCGGTCTGTCATCAGGTGATGTGGGTGTGGCCGGCGCCGTGGTCGTGTCGATTTATGCGGTCGATACCGTCGCCGAGATTTCCGCCGGTTCGATGATCAATCAAGACCCGGCGATTACCCCCGCGCCAACGCAATCGGTAAACGTTTCTGCGTCGACTGACGTCGCAACATTCAGCCTGGCCGGATCACTGGGCGTCTCGCTGGGCGCCGTCGGCGTGGGTGCGGGTTTGGACTTGGGAATCTACACACTGAACACCACCGCAAGAATCGGAAACGGCGCGAGCGTAGACGCCGACGATCATTTGACTGTCAACGCCGACTTGAACGAAGACTACACCGGTTTGTCGACCAACGCGGGTGTCGGCAACACCGTCGGCGTCGCCGGTTCGGCAGCGATCTATGTGATCAACAACAACACCCAAGCCGTGGTCGGCAACGCCACGCTGGATGCCGGGGGAAACATAACGATCACTGCCGACGGTCACATGGATATGGTGATCGTCGGAGGCAGTTTGGCGTTCGGATCAACCGCCGGCATCGGTGCCGCGAATGTTACCGTGACGCACTCGGACAGCGTGATCGCGCGGATCGGTGACAACGCGAACGTGACGACGCATGGAGCGACGGGACTGACGATTGCCGCCGACAGCAGCGAGACGATCGTATCGACCGCGGCGGCGGGTGCCGGCGCAAGCACCGCCGCCGTCGCCGGTTCGGCCGGAGTGTTGATCCTGAATGAAACCACGCAAGCGTGGGTGGGTCGATCGGCCACGATCGATGCCAATAACTCAGCCGCAAGTGGCGCACCGAGTTTGAAGATCACCGCCGACGATGCGACAATGATCGTATCGGTCGCTGGGTCACTTGCCGCTTCCGGAACCGCTGCCGTCGGACTCGGCGCTGATGTCGCGACGATCACCAAGACGACCGAAGCTTACATCGAATCCGGCGTCGTCGCCGACGTCGAAGGCAACGTGCAGGTGTTGGCGAATTCCAGCGAAGACATCACTTCCGTCGCAGCCGGATTGTCGGCCTCGGCGGGCGTTAGCGTCGCGATCGACGCCGGCGTGCACGTGATGAATTTGACCACACGCGCGTTCGTCGGCGACGATCCGACCGACGGAACTCCGTCGGCCGGCCCGGGAAACATTGACGTCCGTGGCAGCATGAATGTCGCGGCAGACGATCGGACCGAAATCGACAAAGTCGTCGGTGTGTTAGCCGTCGCAGCCTATGCCGGAATCGGTGCGGCGGCAGGCGTTTCGACGGTCGACAAAACCACCGAAGCGTTTGTCGGTGCCGGCGCAGATGTCAATGTCCAAGGACAAACGCCGCTGACTGCCAAGACCGGCGAAATTCAAATCAGTTACACCGGTGCATCGATCAGTACGCCGGGTATCGAGGCCAACGGTGACGTATCGGTCGACTCCGACGCGGGAACCCTGTCGGCCCAGGGCGAAGTCGGGCTGGCAGACTTGGACAGCATGGACGTCGACCAAAAAGGCGGCAACGATGCAAACGACCAATCGCTGACATCACAACGCGTCGCCAACACTCCGACGACCAGCATCCGTGGCCTGGCAATCACGGCGACGAATCGTGATGACATTGAAACCTACACGATCAGCCTGGCCGGCGGCATCGTCGGCGTCGCGATCAGTGCCGGTGTCAACGTGATCAACACCAATACGAACAGTTATGTCGGCAGCGGGGCGACGATCAACGATTCGACCACCGGAGCCAACGCGGCACAGGACGTGATCGTTGCATCGGGCAACGATTTTTATCACTTCGCACTAGCCGGCACTTTGGCGGCTGGTGTCGTGGGCGTCGCACCGGCGGTCGGTGTGACGGTTCTCAGTAACACGACGGTGGCGGAAATTCGAGACGGTGCGACGGTCAATGCGATCGACGACGTCAACGTCAAAGCGGGCGCGAGCGAAGATATCCTGTTGGTCGGATTCGGATTGGCCGGCGGCTTGGTCGGCATCGGCGGCAGCGTCGACGTCTTAAGTATCGACAACACGACGCAGGCATTGGTCGGCGCGGCCACCGTTTCCGTCGGCGGCGACGTCCTGGTTCGCGCCATCGACGACACCGATTTGGACGTCATTTCCGGCGGAGTCGGCCGCGGCTTTGTCGGCATCGGAGCATCGGTCGGCGTCGTCACCGTCGACAAGGTCACCCAGGCAATCATCGGCAACGGCGCTAGCGTCGACGCACGTGGACTGGGTACCGTCACCACGGGCGTCTTCAACGGCGAACAAATCGGCGACGGAAATTCATTTGCCACAGGCAACGTCAATGGCGTCATCGTGCAAGCCGACAGCAGTGAGAACTACAAACATTTGGCTGTCGCCGCCGGAGT
>JAGQPO010000396.1 GCA_020426665.1 Planctomycetales bacterium | reverse complement strand
AAATCTGCGCTGGACCGATGCGTTGTCGCGTTGGATCTCGCCAGAGCTTCGCAATATCACGACGCAGAACGCGAGCTGGCGATTGTCGGCCAAATCCTCGGCGACTGTCAATGGATTCTCAACTCGCGTCAATCGCTTGCGGAATTGCATCGTCTCGATGCGTCGCTGTTGTCGGGACCGCTCGGTTTGCTCGACCAGGTCGCCTCGACAATCGCCCAGCCGGTCGTCAATCAACAGACACCGCTGTCATTGGACAAACGGTTCGGCCGCAGTGATGATCACTTACATGCGTCCGGTCGGATCGACCACTTGTTGACGGTTGACGGGGTGGGGGCGATCCTGTTGATTCAGTCGAATACCGTATCAATCGGTTGCGTTTCAAAATCGAACCAACACGATATCCCGCTCCAAACTCAAGGCCCCTCGTCGCCCGTAATGATTCGTCGAACCGGCGACGACTATTTTGCCGAGTCCGAAATCGAGTTCCGCGTGAACGACCATCCGACGCTTCGGCGATTGCTTGTCGCTGGTGATTCGATCGGCTTTGGCCGACGAGGCCGACTTCGATTTCGCAAACCCGTCCCCGCAAGCGGTTCGGCCGTGCTGCAATTGACCGGCGCCGGATTGTCACGACAGGACATTCGCCACGTTGCACTGATGGCCGATTCACTGTTGTTTTCCAACGGCGGCGGTCACTTCTCGGTGGCGAACTGCGAACGTCCGATCGTTGTTTTTTCACAGCCCGGCGGCTATGCGATCAAGTATGCCGGTTCCGGAGGAGAGGTCGGGAAATTGGAACTCGGACAATCCCAATTGCTGGGTCAAACGCGGTTCACACTCAATCAAATCAATTTGTCAAATTCATCGGGCGAAAAGTAAGTACGTCGCACAAGACGGCGCGGACGTTTCTTTCTCGCTCAAACCGAAGGTCACCGCATGGCAGCTTATCACTATCAACAAGGCGATCGACCGCTTGACGGATACACGATCCAGCATGCGCTCGGGCGCGGCGGATTTGGCGAAGTCTATTTCGCGATCAGTGATGCCGGACGCGAGGTGGCATTAAAGTCTGTCCTGAATTTCGAAGACATCGAACTGCGCGGGATCGGACATTGCATGAATTTGAAATCACCGCACCTGGTGATGATTTTTGATGTGAAACAGGGTGATGACGGAACGCCTTGGGTGATCATGGAATACGTTTCGGGACCGTCGTTACGACAAATACTGGACGAATCACCCGGTGGTCTGCCGCCGCAGCAAGCAACCTTCTTCCTTCAAGAACTTGCCAAAGGGATCGATTGCTTACACGAAGCCGGGATTGTGCACCGAGACCTAAAGCCTCACAACGTTTTCTTTGAAGACGGCAGAGTCAAGATCGGCGATTACAGTTTAAGTAAGGTGATGACTGTCAGTCACGCCAGTGGCCACACGATGACCGTTGGCAGTGTGCATTATATGGCCCCCGAAATCAGCATGGGGAAGTACGACAAGACGGTCGACTTATACGCCATGGGTGTGATGCTGTTTGAAATGCTGACCGGCAAACCGCCCTTCGTCGGCGAAAGCGTCGGTGAAGTGTTGATGAAGCACTTGAACGGGAAACTGGACGTCAGTGGATTGTCTAAGCCGTTTGCCGATGTCGTTCAAAAAGCAATGGATCGTGACCCCGCCAAACGGTTTCAGTCGGCCCGTGAAATGGCTGCCGCACTGGTATCTTCATCTGATGCCGCGCAGGCTGCTGATGATTGGGCACCAGCCAGTCTGTCTCTCGTCGGGCGAGGTTCGACTGCGGAGCAGAGAGGTGGTCAAACCGCCACAATCAAAACGTCCGAAATGGATCGATTGGACGAGAACGATTTGGCGGACACCGTGGTCCCAAATCTCGCAATGGGTGACACCGCCAAATCGCCACGTCACAACCAAACTCGTCTCGCGATCGACCTGTTTGGCGAAATCGACAGGCGAACTGCCAACATCCGTTATCAGGTCGCTGTCACCCTCTCGTTTTTCACCACGAACCTTTTGATGTGGTTGGCGATCTGTCTAAGTCCTGAAATCTTCGGCAGCCCCACGATCCCTGAGTTTACGATTCTCAGTCTCGGAGTATGGCTTTTCTCGATGGCCGCTGTGATCGGATTGGTGCTGATTATTCCACAGCAACTTTCGTTTCGAAATGGCATTGCTTCCCGTGCATGGTTGCTCGCCGTTCTGGGCGTAACGTACCTCATAGCGGACTATGTCGTCGACGCAACACTCGGCCATAGGATCGTCGTCGGCTGCCTTGTCGGAACTGCCGTCGCGATGATGATTTTGGATTGGTTGCACTTTACGAAACCTCAGCGTGCCGAACGCATTTCCATTTTCCGCACGCTAATTGCCGGCGGTATCAGCGTCGCCGGGTCGGCCCCGTACTTCGAAGATTTCGACTTTTCGACGTTGGCGATGGCGTCCACCATGGCATCGGCGATCACGGTTCAACTCGCCGCGCCTTGGATCGGACCAGATACCAACTCCCAAGAGCATCCGGCGAACTCGAGCAAAACAAACGACGTTACACCACCCCACGACAATGACCGTTCTCATTCGTCGCTTTCCGTCAGCACTCCTACCGTCGAGCCCGTCGCACAATGATCTCTATAGCCGCACTCCTGTTGTTCACCGGACTGTATCTGGGATTGTTGATCGTGATGCTGTTCCTGGCGATCACTGCCAAGACGACCGGTGGGCGAGTCGCCTCCATCATTGCCGGCGTGGCGTTGCTTTTCGTTATACCGCTAGTGATGTTTGTCGGAATATTCAGTCTTCGAGCGGTTCCGATGCAAACGGCGACATTGGAATCGGTATCCCCGTCACGCGCTGGTGCATTCGAATTGCATGATGAGGAAGCTTTGCCCCTTCTCGCCGCTCCCCAAGTGCCTCCGGATCCTACCTCCGCCGTCGCCGCGCCTGCGGCACCGGCGCCAGTGAACGTGGAAACCGCCGCCGGAACATGGGCGGAGACCGCATCACAACCATTGAAGGCAGAGGTCTATCCAAGTTATTCGGCTGCGATTGCGACTCAACTCTCGTCTCTACGTGAAACGCTGATCGCCGAAAGCGTCTTGCAACGTGATGATCAAGACAAAATCATCGAACCAGATTCGATCATGGTGTCTGGTTTTGGTTCCGAAGTCACGCCGCTTGTGTCGCAATGTCGTGATTTGCTGGTGAAACAGTTTCCCGGCGTGGAAGTCCGTTCCAAGAGCAGTGGCTGGCCGGATTCTGCGAAGAACCAGTTGTCCATCCATTTAGGCCTGGCAAACCTGGTGCGAGCGGTCGCATCTTGGGATCTGTCCGGCGAACAGCAAATCGATCAGTGTTCCCTTACTCTTGAGCTCGCGTTCAATGATTACCAGTCCTCCTCCCAATCCTTTGTGACCGAAAAACCTTGGGTCGAATCGTTTGATCGTTTTGTGTCGATGTATCCGAAACGCAGGTTTATTGTCGGATACTCAAGTGGTCTGCACTCGTCGGAAAGTCAGGCTCGATCCGCGGCGTTGGCCGATGCGGCACGCCAGGCTGCGATCGCGGTCAACGGAAACGCGTACTCGATCATTGATGAAAGGCACGTTGTCGACCGCTTCGCACAACGTCTTTCGCGAGATTACGGCGAAGTCTGGAGAGAAGCGGTGCTGATCGAAGTCCCCGATGCCAACCAGATCAACGCGGCAACGGCAACGGTTGCCGGTCAGTTTCATCGCTCCGCCATGGGACGCACGTACCAGCAAATAGGAATCGCTGTACTGGTCATCGTTACGATCTTGATTTGCACGTTGCTAAATTGGATAACGCAAGGATATTATCGCGGTCGCGTTTTATTAGGATTGGCGGGCGTTGTGGCGATCGGGTTCTTTTTGGCAATTGTTTTTGTTTCCTAATCGATGAATGAAGCCGACAATCACCTCTTGAAATTGATCGACTCCGGTGATCAAGAGGGGTGGCGAATGTTCGTTAGTCGGTTTCAGCGTCGGCTTATGGCTTTCGCATGCAAGCGAGTCCAGCCGACGGCTAGCGCTGAAGATCTGGTGCAAGAAACGTTTGTCGCTTTCTTGTCGTCGCGAAAGAATTATCGTGGCGAGGGTGAACTGGAATCGTACCTGTTTCGGATCCTGCGGCGACGCATCGTCGACCACTATCGACGCGAAGGTGTTGTCCGCGAAATTCCCGTTTGTGATTTTGCGGGGTCGGATGCCGTCGGCCCTATCGATACGGTTCCCGCTCCCCAGCCGACCGCCAGCTGGTACGTTCGACGCAGCGAACAGAATGAACAAGACTTTCTTTCCCTTGCCGCCGCGGTGCAGCGTCTTGCACTGCATCTACAGGCCGGTGCGAGGCTGATCGATCTGGAAATCGCCGAAGGTTTGTTCTTTGCACGACGACGAAATCAAGAATTGGCCGCCGCACTTGGCGTCAGCGAGAACATCGTTGCAGTGACAAAGCGTCGATTGATCGAACGTTTGCGCAGCGATTTGCAATCCAGCATGAAGCCGCAAACTCGTTTTGTTGGAGACGATGCCGAAACGACGGATTTGCTGAGCCGCGTGTGGGAATCCGAACGGCCGAGTTGCCCGAAACGAACTACGTTGGGTAAGTTTACGCTGGGAATCTTGCCGGATCATTGGGACCAATACGTCAGATTTCACGTCGAAACGCTTGGCTGTTCATTTTGCAATGCAAATCTGGATGAACTAAGATCCACGACAGCATCCTCGCATGGCGACGACACAGCCAACGATCGCCTGTTTCAATCAACAATCGGATTTTTTGGCGCGAAGAATCAGTGACGTGAGGCTCCAGCTTCGTCCAGTTTAAATTTGGGGGTTGATCGAGATCATGAACGGGCGGACTTCCAGTCCGCCAGAAACCGACGTTTGACGACAGACTTGAAGTCCGTCGTACCCAAAAATTAAGAATTGACGGTACACTCGGTCGATGCAAGACAAACTGCCAATCTTTGGTGTCGGGTCGTCCACAAGTCAGTATTTTAAAGTTCGCGGCAAGTGTTTTTATCTTGCCGAATCGGGGTGCGAAACGCTCAGATTGTTAAACGAGATTTACAATCTGCAGCAAAACGACGTTGCCGGTTTCTGGGCCCTTCGCGCGCGACACAAGTTGGCCGAGATTGGCAGGCATCATCGGACAAGTGTCGTCACGTTGGTGATCATCCACACCCGTGATGACCGAATGCGAACGATTGCAATTTGGGTTCGCGGTCATCTGGGAGGGACATTCGGAACGTCCTCCGTTGCCACGTCTTTGAAGTCAACGGACACAACGCTACGCAAAGCGGCCGTTCGTGCGCTCAGGCGTATGAGCGCTTACGCGCACCTTGATCAGGTTTCCAAATCAGATCCCGACCCGCGAATCCGTCGGATCGCGACTTTTGGTGCCGCGAAACCTTACAAAGAACGGATCCGTAAATTCACTCGTAATGTCAAAGTATGTGAGAAGTCTGGCGCCGCCCAGCCATTGGTTGTGCTTCGAAACTTTCAAGATGCACCGACCCGGCTGCCGAAATCCGCAGCATTGATTCGCATGATACTCGATCGAATCCGATGGCTTGTTGGCCGATAAACTGCACTCCGAACATTCGTGTCGAGAATTTCGCAACACCAACCTGGCAACTTCAAAAGGCGATCAGTGAGGATTGTCCTTTTTTTGATTGTTCTTATTGTTCGCCTTGTTGGTGGGATTTAACGGCAGCACATCGGCACGCTCGGCGTATGCCTGCCACATCGCAGCAAGCTTCTTCGCCCGCTCCGGTTGCTCGGCGGCAAGATCGTTTTGCTCGCTTCGATCTTTGGCGATGTCGTAAAGTTGCCAATCCCCCTTCGCACCTTTCGCGACCAGCTTGTAATCTCCCACTCGGATCGCCCGATTGCCTTCGTGTTCCCAGTAGATTGCTTCACGGTCGATCGGTTTTCCGACAAACGTTGGAGCCAAACTTCGGCCTTCCATCGGTTTGATCGCGTTGCCACCGTGATACGTTTTCGGGTACTCGGCACCCGACACGTCGACCGCCGTGGCCATCAAATCGACCAGATGCCCGGGAGTCGATTCCAATTCACCGCGCCGCGAAACCTTGTTCGGCCAATGGACGATCAACGGAGTAGAGATTCCGCCTTCGTGGGTCCAGTGTTTGTATTCACGGAACGGCGTATTGGAAACCGTTGCCCAAGCACGTCCGTAACCGATATACGTGTCGGCAGGTCCCGCCATGACCCCTTTACCCGTCCGTACCGGAAATCCGTCGCGAGTTTGTTTGGGTTGCATGTCTGGTTGCAAATAGTCGTCGTCCAATTTCGGTAACGTTGCGGTTTCGCTTCGCTTTTCGCCGTCGCCTCGCCGGCCGTACGGTTCGGCGCAACCCCCGTTGTCTTGGAAAAAACAAATCAATGTGTTCTCCAACTGACCGGTCTCGCGCAGTGATTCGACGATTCTGCCGATGCCTTGGTCCATACAATCGATCATTGCGGCGTACACTTCCATGTTGCGTTTATCCCATTCCCAGAATTCCGTTTCTTTGGCATCGTCGGGGATTGGAAAGTTAGTCGTGGCCTTGGGATCGATGACACCCAATTCGGACATTCTTTGATAACGGGCGGCGCGGATCTGGTCATACCCGGCGTCGTACTTGCCCTGGTACTTTTTGATGTCCTTTTCCAACGCATGCATCGGCCAATGCGCTGCGGTAAAACTGACGTACATGAAAAACGGTTGATCACCGGTCTGGTAGTGATGTTCGCTGATGAATCGAACGGCGTGATCTGCGATCGCATCGGTGTAATAATACGTACCGTTTGTTTGCCGGTCGGGGCCGTACTGGGGATCATTGGCCGGAGAGATGAATTGGTTGTCTCGGGTCAATGTGTTGGGGTCAAAGAAGCTGCCGGCCCCGTGGATGGTGCCGTAGAATCGGTCAAAGCCACGCTGCAAGGGCCAATTGTGTTTGTCGGCATCGCTTTCGGGTCGAATCGTTTTGGTGACGTGCCATTTGCCGGCGATGTAGGTCCGGTAGCCTGCCGGTTTTAACACCTCTGCGATCGTGACACAGTTTCGATTCAAATCGCCTCGGTAACCGTTGTAACCGCGGTCGTTCATCATGTGGCCGATGCCGGCTTGATGCGGATACAAACCGGTCAACAAACTTGCCCGCGTGGGACAACATCTGGCCGTGTTGTAAAACTGGGTGTATCGCAATCCGTTTTCCGCCAGAGCATTCAGGTTTGGCGTGTCGATCTCGCTACCGTAACAACCGATGTCCGAGAAACCCATGTCGTCGGACATGATGTAGATGATGTTCGGGCGATCATCGGATTGGGCGGGTGCACGTCCCGGTTGGATGATCTGTCCAAGAGCGGCGACAAAGAACAGCAGTGGCAGAAGTCGGAGTGATGGCATCGATTGACCCTATGGTTATGATTCGGTGATTCTGCCTATCGTACTCGGGCTATCGTACTTGGGCGAATCTGCGAATCCTACCATAGACGCAACAATCAATCTCTATTGCAATCGATAACACCTAACGTCATTTCCAACCCGCAATACCAGGTGATCGTTGGCGATAGCGGGGTGCGAAAGCAACGGTGGGGCGTCGTCGGCCAAACTTGCGGTTTCCAGAATATTTCCCTCGGCCAAATCAACCAGAATCAATTGGCTGTCTTCCGTAGTGACCAAAGCGCGCTGCTCCGAAGCAATGATCGATGCGTACGCGGTGATCTGGTCCGTGGCAACCGTCCACTTCTCCGCCATTCCATTCGCGGCATCCAAGCACTGCAACCCGGCGTAGGCGACCAATAATTGATCACCGACCAAGACCGGCGTATGGGAATCCGGCAAGACACGGTCGTTTGTGGCAGAGGGGGCTAGATTGAAACCATCTCCGAACATCGCCTTGTCCAGATCGTACGCCTCCACGCCATTGTTCTCCCCCGTGAAGAACAGCGTTTTCTCATCGATCAATGGCGCCGGGACGGCAAAGTCACCGGATATTGGTCGGTTGCGAAACCAAACGTAGCGTCCATCGCGGGCGAAGCGGATGAAATACCCTAACCGATCCGTTCCAACCAGCAGCGTGAAACCTCGCTTCTGCGTGGAAACCAGTGACGAATATCCAGCCGGTCGTCCAGGCCCGGCCCATCTTGTTTCCCCGTCGGACGCATTGAGCGCGACCAGCGGAGTCTTGGATCCCAATTGGACGTAAACGGTTTCGTCGACGACCAGCGGTGAGCTGCAAAATCCCCAAGTCATCGGCGGTTCGTTGAAGCGTTTGGCCAGATCGACTCGCCACCGGGGCATTCCGGAATGAAGATCCAAAGCACTCATGACGCCCGCAGTCCCCAACGTGTAGACAACGGATCCAACAATGGCAGGAGTCGCACGGGGTGTGTTTCCATAGTCGAACGATCCGGCCGACGGATAAGCGTCTTGCCACATCGGGCGGCCATCGGACAACGAAAACGCGGTGAATGTATCCGAGGTGTCCGATGCATCCCGGCCGCTGATGATCACCACGCCATCATCGATCGCGATGCCGCCGAGTCCGACCGACGGCATGGAACGTGACCAAACAAGATCGTCCTTCAGATCGGGCAAACGTTCTGGCAGCCAATCAATTCGGCCATCGCGTTTCGGCCCACGAAACTGCGGCCAAGATGCTCCCGTTCGGGAGTTGTCTTTCTCCGGTGCGATTTCGGTCTTGTTGTCCGATTCTTTTTCAACGTTCTTCGTCGGTTTACCGGTCCAGGGAACAAATCCTGCCAAGGTTTCCATTGATTTCAAAAACTCGCGATCCGTACCGGCGGTTAAAAGCGCGATTTGAATCGACTCGGAAACGTCTTGCGGCAAGTCATTGCGAAGAAACGCGGTAACAAAGGGGACGTTTTCGGTTTTGCCAACGACCCGCAATTCACCTTCACGTATCGACCCACAACCTTTCAGCAGCGGCTCGGCATAGCTGCTGATTACGGCAGCGACCTTTTGATCTTGCGGCATTTTCAACATCGCGGTCGCCGCCTCACTGCACGCACCAAATCGCTCGGCGGTGTCGTCGTATTGAATACCGGCATGTTGAAACGCCCTTTCAGCCGCCGTCGATTTCTCTTCCGCCTCGATGGGGCCAAACAGAATCTTGTATCCATCCAGCGACTTCAGATCGATGGCCGAATCGGCACTTCGCACAACGATCAACCCGTGTTGATTCGTCGTGCCGTCCTTACCGGTCAACTGAGCAACTGGCGAAAGTCGACGTTTGGTCGATTTCGCATCCGCGACGACGACCGAGTATTTTCCGATCACCAAATCGGCCTTTCCGTCGGTCTCTTTCAGTGCCTCGGCAAGCGACTGATGCCAAACGACACGAACATCTCGCCCGGTCGCCTGTTCCAGCTTGGCTGCCAAAACCGCATAGTCGCGTTGTGCATAGCCGCGCACGCAATCACATGACAACGGTTTGCTTAGCGGGTCCATGACGACCATCACCATTGGTTCCGCTGCCGAACACCACCTGACGTGTAACGTCGACAACGCGGCGATGACAAATCCGGCGACAATCGCTCGCTTGATCATTGTCGTCCCCCGTCTGCACCAAAGCCTGAAACACGTTTAAACAACAGCTTTTTGCCCAGCTTGCTGCAATACTCCCATCCCTCGGCGCCCATCTTGTTGAGCGTTTGTTCGCGATCTTTTCCCAGATCACTCGCAGAAATCAATTGATATTCGAAACGTGGGACGAGATGAGTTTCACTTAACCAAGTCCCTTCGAATGTGGGATCGGACAACATCTCCTGCTGCGCCGATGCATTGCCGATCTCTTGATTTGACTTCGAATCATTGGTTGGTTTGGTGACGCCGTCGTGCTCGTTTTCCGTAAAGAGTTCCGAGAATAATATGTCAATTTCACGCGGTTGATTGGTAGCGACGGTCGGTGGCTTGACACAGAACGGATTGCCACAGTTTGTTCCATCACACGACGGATCGCACTGAGTTGGCGTCTGAGTTGGCGTCTGAATTTGGACCGGATCAAACACTTGCGAAGGCGTCAGCACCGGAACCGGTTGTTGTTGAACCGCCACTTCAATCTTAGCCATCGGTATAGCATTGGACTTTACATTGGTTGGCTGGACATTGGCCGGCTGGGCGTTCGGATCACTTTGTTTGACAAGCGTGACATCTTGCGAATAACCGAAGTCCGTCTTCATTTCATTTCCATCGATCGTCAATGTCATTTCGATCATGCGCACTTGCTCTTCGGCGATTGCGGCGCGAAAGACGTTTGCCGCGTCACCATCTTCGGGAGCCAGGATTTCTAAGGTGGCATTGGTCATGAATGACGCATACTGGCCTGAATTAACACGGACCGAACCGTCGGGGTTGATGGTCCAGCCGGTCATCGGATACATCGAATCGTCGTTGGAGACGGGGGCGTCCCCAAACAGTGAACCGAAGAAACCGGACTGTTGCGGCTTTGACCCGGGTTTGGTCCAAGTTCCCGCGTACTTTTCGATGAAGTCCGTTTGCCGTTTCGCCAGGGCCAGTTCGGCGGCGGTTACCGGATACTTTTCGCGATCACCCAGAACACAGATTCCGTTTTTGTCCTGGTACATCATGAAATACAAATCGTTTGCTGCGTCGTAGCCCATTGCACAGTGTTTGCAGCCGCCGCCGATGTTGGCTTTTCCGATATAGCCGATCAGATTGCCGTCGATATCAAAATGTTTGATGTGTCCGATCGACGATTCCGCCGTCAAGATCGTGCCGTCTGGCAGTGGGAAGGAGTTCATTGGATTGCAGCAACTGCCGAATCCGTTGCGGCTGGTTCGGTCCATGCTGCCGAACCCCGTCAATCGTTTTCCATCCAAGTCGAACACGCCGACCTGGAACGAACTGTTCTCGCTGACGATCATTTTTTCGTCGCAGCATTGAATGTCCATTTGGCCGCAACATCCACGAAGATCGGTCATGATCACTTGCACGTTGTCCGGATTCATATCGTGATCGAGTGACCAGACCGAGTAGCCACCGTTGCTGGGATCGGTGGCACAAACAAACAGTTTTTCCTTTGACGCCGCCATCGACGTCACGTTCATGGCATGTTCGACTTGCATTTCCATCATCGGATCGACTTGGAAGTCGTCGGCATTATCGTCGCTTTCTTCATCAGAGTCTTTATTGCCGCCGATCAAATTCTCCATCTGCTGGAGTTGTGTTTTCAACGCATCCAACTGGGCGACTTCAATTCGAGAGCGGTCACCCTCAGGTTTTTCTTCCAGCTTTTCCACCATGTCACGAAGTGGTTTCAAACTGTCTTCGCTCAAGAACGACTGCATCAACATTTGTTGCGCCTTGATGGTCCGCTTTGCAAACGTCTTGCGATCACCGATGTGCGGCGAGTCGATTGGCTTCGTCGTCTTACCGTCCGGCGTCAGCTTGGCCAATTGTCCACTGCCACCAACAAAGATTGAACCATCCGGTCCGACCGCCATTGCCGAAGGAATCAATCCACACGTCCATCGACCAAGCTCCTTTCCCTCGGCATCAAGTTTCAGCACAAAGCCGGTTTTGGTTGCACCGTGATGGTCAGCACCAATGGCTGAGTAGTCGTATTGGGGTGATTCCCCTCCAACAGCGACTAACAAATTGCCGTCTGCGTCCGTCGTCAGCGTATGCAGTGTCAAACTCTGGCCATCAACCAGCGGCCGTATGACTCGTATCTGGCGATGGGTAGGAGAATCAATTTGGCTCTCAGATCGGCCCGCCGCTCGGGCGATTTGGGAGTGGCTGATCAGAAATCCGGCTAACAACGCCAAACAAATGCCAAAGAGCCTAAACGTTTTCATGACCGCATTTCCCAATTTTGACGAGAGGAATTGAAGAGCGTCGACGTTTTGGGGAGCCAACCATCAGGTTTTGAAGTTGCGCTTTTATCGCAACCCGAATGCGTCAGCGAGGGAAAACCGGTGGTAACTGGTCCCTCGCTGACGCGTTCGGGTTATGAAAAACCAATGCACCGCGCGAAAGCGCAACTTCAAAACTCACGCGTTCGGGTTGTGATTGGGACGCGTCAGTCGGTTAT
>JAGQPO010000395.1 GCA_020426665.1 Planctomycetales bacterium | reverse complement strand
AAGGCCTTGGTTATCGAACGCTTTCAACCTGTTCGTTGATGCCCGGCCCGCAACCCCACCCGCTGTATTTGGAATTGGCCCGGGGAAGCTGTTTTCGGGCGCGTGTCCAATCAAGCAGCTGGGAACGAGCAGGCCTGTCACTGGGTGACCGATTTGGCGAATTGCTGCAACGCGGCACTTCACAGTTCCTTGACGCCGCCGAAGCGAGGTCGGACCTGGAAGAATGTTCACGGCACGCCATGCTTGCGATCGCCACGTTGGAACAAGCGATAGCGGATTTAGGAGAATCATTTGCATTGCAATCGATTGCCTATCGCAAACAGCGCGAGCCTCAATTGGGCACCTTGCTGGCGGGCGGCGTCATGCCGCCATCTCCGACACGTTCCCCTCTGAGCGCGCGGTTTGAAAAAGCGTTTAACTGTGCCGCAGTCCGATTGAATTGGGGAACGATCGAATCGGAAGCTGGCAAATTCGACTTCGGCCCCAGCGACCAAACGATCCATTGGTGCAGCGAACGAGGGATCCGCGTCCTGGCGGGACCCTTGATCGATTTTCGAAAAGAATTGATGCCGCCTTGGATGTACCTGTTCGAAGACAACTTTGACTCCTTCGTGCAATCGGTCACACAGTTCACCCAGCGGGTTGTGGAGCGATATCGCGGTTCCGTCCAACTGTGGAACTGCGCGGCGGGACTGAACACCCCGGGACCGATTGCCTTTGACGACGAACAAGTGATGCGTTTGGCCGTCGCGATTCTGCAAACGGTTCGGCGCGGCGACCCTAACACACCGGCGATCATTTCATTCGATCAACCGTTCGGCGAATACCTGGCAAGACACCGCGAGGGCATTTCGGCATTGCACTTCGCGGATGCATTGGCGCGAAGTGGCTTGGGAATGGCCGGAGTCGGGCTGGACATTCGATTGAACTATTCAAGCGACGCCACCTTGCCGCGTTCGGCGCTCGATTTTGGAAACATGATTGATCGCTGGGCAACATTGGGAATGCCGATGCTGGTTCAATTGACGATCCCGGGCGACTGTGGCACAGACGCCAAATCGTTCGTGAATCAATCGACACTTGCCAACGACACGAACAAACAAGAGTTGTCCGCGAATCAACTTCGCTCCGCCGGCCCCATCGTCAGAACGTTGCTTGCCAAGCATATGGTTCACGGCATCGTCTGGGATGGTTGGGCCGACAATGAAATTCATGTCCAAAGCCACTCCGGCGTAATCGACAGCAACGGAGTGCCCCGACCGATGCTGGATTACTTTGAACGACTTCGCCAAGAATTACTTACATGAGACTTACGCAATGAAATCAAAAGTGACTCTGTTTTTAATTGGAACTCTGATTTGCATTTCCGCGATTGAACCACCCGCCACGCTGGCGCAATCCGACGCGAAACATTCGATCGTGCCGACGGGAGAAATCCAATTGGTTCAGGACGGCTTTGCATTCACCGAAGGACCGGCTTGGGAGCCAAAATCGAAATCGCTGTTCTTTACCGATATCCCCAACACGACAATTCACCAGTTGCACCCAGATGGAACGATCACGGCCTTCACCGTTGAATCCAAACACACCAACGGACTGCTGATTCCCGCTGACGGACGAATGCTCGGCTGCCAGATGGACGGCCAAGTGGTCGAGTACGACCCGAGGACAGCCGACGCGACCGTCTTGGCATCCACTTATGAAGGCAAACGTTTTAACGCCCCCAACGATTTGACCATCGATAACGAAGGTGGAATCTATTTTACGGATCCGTTGTTCAGCGCCCCGACACCGCTGCCGCAAACTGTCCAAGCGGTTTATTACATCGCCCCAAACGGCGACGTCACCCGTGTCACCGAAGGCATAGCCGCACCGAACGGTATCGGTCTGTCGCCGGACCGCAAGCGTTTGTACGTTTGCCCCAGCCGCCAATCGGCGATGTTGGTGTATGACGTGACCGCACCGGGCAAACTATCACCCGCAAAAACATTCTGCACCGTCCAACAACCCGACGGCAAAACCGATACCGGTGCCGACGGGATTGCATTGGACATCAAAGGCAATGTTTACATCACGACACACATCGGGGTGCAAATCTTCTCGCCCGAGGGAAATCAAATCGGTGTCGTTACATTCCCCCAACAGCCGGCAAACGTTTGCTTTGGCGGCGAAGAATGGAAAACCATGTTTGTGACCGCCCGCACCGGTCTTTATCGAGTCGAAATGCCGATCCCAGGATTGCACTGAATACCATGTTGACCCACCCCTTTGATCCCGACCATCTGGCACAAAGTGTATTTGCCGTTCCTCCCCTGGCACGCGATGCCGAAGGCGAGGTCTGCGCCGATGAGAACGCCAAACTGATTCGCTACCTAGAAGACGGGGGAATCAGATCGTTGCTGTATGGCGGCAACGCGGTCTTCTATCACATGCGTCTCAGCGAATACGCCAAGACGCTGTCGATGCTTGCCGAAACGGCTGGAGAGGAAACGACGGTCGTACCTTCGATCGGCCCCGCCTATGGATTGGCCGTCGACCAGGTTGATATTCTGCGCGAGTACTCGTTCGCCACTGCGATGTTATTGCCGTCGCGAGACATTGTCGATCAACAAGGCATTGCGCGCGGAGTTCGTCAGCTGGCCGATCGATTTGGCAAACCGTTGGTGTTGTATTTGAAGTTCGACCGTTGGCTGGATGCGAAACTGGTGCAATCGCTTCACCAGGACGGAGCGATTTCGTGGATCAAATATGCGGTCGTTCGTGATGACACGACTCAAGACGACTATTTGAATGAAATCCGCGATGTCTTCCCCGCCACGCGAATGGTCAGCGGAATCGGCGAACAACCGGCGATCATCCACCTGCGGGATTTCGGCATCACCGGTTTCACAAGCGGATGCGTTTGTATCGCCCCCAAACGAAGCATGGAAATGCTGCACGCGATCCAAGCCGGTGACTACGAGACGGCAGAATCGATTCGAAAATGGTTCCTGCCGCTGGAAGATTTGCGAAACACGTACAGCCCGATTCGCGTCTTGCATCATGCGGTGTCCGAAGCAGGAATCGCCACCACCGGTCCACTGCTGCCCATGCTGAGTGACCTGGACGAATCCATCGTCACGAAAATTCGCGACGCGGTCCAATCCATGATGTAGGGAACTGCCCCGAAATAACATCCGCACTTAACTATTGACGCAGATAAATGGTCGGGTTCACCGGTCGACACCAGCCCACCGCTCAAGTGCCACGTGATCGACGGCCCCGGCTTTCATTTTGATTACCCGTCGGCTTTGGCGTTTCAGCGTCCAGCATCTCAGTCAAGTTTTGGATGGTCGTGTAGTTTCGGGCGGACGCAGCGACACCGAGTTTCCGCTCCACACTCGATGCGAGTTTGGAACGTCCGAACCCATCGGGCGTGTAAAGGTAGAATATATCGTCAATCAGTTTGAATTGTTCGGTGGGTGTTGCCAGTCTGGCAATCCCTTTGATGTCCGGTGATTCGGGGACCGAATCCAAAAAGAAGAAGTGCAGCGTTTTCGGGGCGGAAATAGCGCCGGCAAAAGGATTGTTCGCCACGGCGGTGCGAAAATCACTTTCAGTGAGCAGTAAGATTTTCGGTCGAAAATCGAATTCTTTTGCGATTCTTTCGCCGAGGCGTTTGCAAAGGCTTTGTTTCGACTTTGCCGCTGAATTGAAAACAACGTTGCCACTCTGAATATACGTGCGAACCGAGCGACAACCTACCGATTCCAGTGTCGTGACAAGTGCCGCCATTGGCATCTTGTTGCGGCCGCCGACATTGATTCCGCGAAACAAGGCGATCCAGGTCTTCATCGGTTCTCCGCCACAGCCCCCACATCGCGTGAAGCAAGTATTATCGGTACAACGCAATCAACACAGGAACGATGATGAGTACCATGGTCTGCACCGCGATCACGAACCAATAAGGCCCCGGCTTTGAGCGACGATCAATGATAGCGTTTTCTCCTTGCCACCCCGCAACAGCAAGTCCGGTCCAAAGTTCAAAGATGTAGGTACCGATCGCGGATGTTGCGATCACAATTTGGACAACAGTTTCAGTCAATTCAGAAGCCGTGTTACGTTGTGGGCTTGTAGACGTAAACCATCTCAACGAAAAATCATAAATCGAGTCGCACCGGTTCTCGGTAGCTATGCCGCGGCGCGGGCGTTTTGGCGTAAACGAAGCTCTTCGTTTTGCAACATGTTGCGGTGGGCCTCTCCGTTGAGCGCGGCTTCCACTCGTCGGCTCACACTCCTGCGCATCGCGCGATGGTAACCGACCGATGCGGCAAACAATGTCACCAGGTTGACGAATTGCGGCTGCCGCACCAACGGATGTGGATCCAAAACGAGATGGCTGTCACTGCCAAAAGAAAACAGTTTCCCGTCGATTTCGCCAATCCCTTGTCCATCGGCTTCGATTTCAAAGTCGGCTCCGATCGAAATCCAGTAGCGTCGCAGCAACAGATTCCACATCCGATCGCCGTCGTGGTAACAAAAACTGAACAGTGACGGGATACGAAAGGTGCGATGATTCTGTTGCACATAGGTCACGTATTCACTGCGTGACAGCATCGCGGCCATCGTCAGCAACGTCTTGCC
Organism: Planctomycetales bacterium; assembly: GCA_020426665.1. Taxonomy (GTDB): domain Bacteria; phylum Planctomycetota; class Planctomycetia; order Pirellulales; family Pirellulaceae; genus Stieleria. The sequence continues at coordinate 2,752 of JAGQPO010000395.1, read as the reverse complement.
CGTCCCGATCGAATTATGAACCTCCGTCGCAGTGACTTCTTCGATCGTTCCGACCCATCGCACGCGATCGCCGGTGGTTCGAAAGAGTTTCAAAACAAGACGTCGTGTTTGGATGTCTCCACACTGCATCTGCATAATGTCATCTTCGGCCAACTCCTCTTCCAAGCGTTGCTGTTGCTTGGAATTCAAACGTCCGCTGCGTTTGATTGACCGCTTCAGTTCGTTGCGACGCTTGTCTTGCATGGCCTGCAAACAATTGTGCATTTCTTCGTCATCCGGTTTCCAGATGTCGGTGCGCATTCCGATCAAATGCGTCTTTTCCCAATCACCGGTCTGCTCGTCCAGTGTATTGACCGTCCCGACGCAATCCATGTGCGTGGTGAAGTGATTGGTGTCTGCCGTTTTTAACTTCTGCAGAAATTCGACGTTGCTCGGGTGCACTCCCGGCAACGCCCACATGTCAACAAATCGCTGACATCCCTTCAGCTCCTTGCCCGTCATCGCGTCCTCTCCTAGTAAACGTACGAGAGGCCGAAGTGAATGCCTTGAACGGTGAAAGTCCCATGGCGAAAATTAGCAGTCGGTCGCTGGGCACCGATCGGAGGAACGGAGCTGTTGACCGACAGTGTTGGATCGATTGCGCCGGAAACTTGCAAAGCGTCGGTCATTGCGACGAGGTGATAACCAAACGTTACATCAAAGCAAGGATACTGCTGCCATCCGAGCGTCAAATCCAATTCGGGCACCCAACCAAACGTATTGTCGTTAAAAGTGCCGGCGTTGGTCGAACGGACCAACAATCCGTTCGGGTCTGTGGCGTTGTTGCCGTCGATACTGTTGAAGGTACTTCCGGACAGAATCGCACGACGCCGAACCGATCCGAAACCGATCTTGGCCAGCGAACTGAATGACCAGCATCCTTCGCGATAGTGTGACGCCACGCCGAATTGCCCTCCGTGGAAATCGTTCTCCACGTCAAACAGATCCGTCGTCGCCCTTACCGATCCGATCGGCGGCACATCGGTCAACGACGTCGCCCGATCCGAAATCCGAAGATTCTCATCCAGTCCCATGTATTGATAACCGTACAACAAGTCGACCGTCGCGCCATATTGCTTATACCAAAGTTGGCGAATGGAAATGTCGGCACCATAAACGTTGCTGTCACCGTGAATGTCCAAACTTCCGGTCGCCTCATTTGGAGTCGCCACTACTAAAATATCATCGGCCGGTGTGACGCCATCGGTGACATTGAAGAAAGGTCGAACCAAGGTCGGGTGTGTATTTTGGTCGCCGTTGAAGCCATAGGATTGTTCACCCGCAAACCATCCACGTGCGACAAGGTGTCGATCTTTGTAACAGTCCAACCACGCCCCCAACGTCAGACGTCCACCTGCGGTCATGTCTTTGAACACGGTCTCGTTTCCGGCAAAGATCGTCGGGTTATTTGTACCCGTCGAATCAAGCGGTCCGTCGGTTGCCAACGCAGGCAAGTGATCCCCGGAACGGAACATCAACAACAATTCGATGGAGCCGAACCAATCATCCGACCCCAATCCCCATCGCTGGCAACCCGAACATCCCGGCGCGTCGCATCCGGAGCCGTCGCAGCAGGGTGCGGCGTCACATCCCAAGTCAAAAACGGGTTCGTTTGTGATGTGCAGTGGAGTGTGCAATTGGGCGGGAATCATTCCACCGTTTACGACACCGGCGCGGCACGATTCACACGAACATTGCTGGACCACTTGTGGTGACGGGCCATGTTGAATCCGCGTTTGGCGCGATTGTTCCTGGTCATCTTGCTGGTAGCCAACGGTTCGGACTGTGGGCCGATTCGGAGGCTCATTGGCGAGCACAATCGGGGCCGGAAGCGTCGACAAGCCCGGTCCCGAATCAGAATAAACCGGTGGATCATCAGGTGAGTCCAGCGGAACGTCGACCAACCCGCTGTCACCGGGCGACGCGACCTGCCGCCCCGACGTCGCCGTCTCGACCGTTTCAACTTTGGCATCGACCAGGACCGGCGGAGTGTAGGTCCCACGATCAGGTTGCTTGCTTCGAATCAGCCCATCGGCCAGCGACGGAGTTGCAAAGCACATCAGGGTGCTCAAGAACATCAAACTCGATCGAAACGCGCAGCTTCGAGTTGCGTTTTGAATCATGGTGATAACAGTTTTGGCGTCATGTCAAATGAAGGAACAGCCGGGCCGACGTGTGATCAATGTCAACACACAACCCGATACTGTCCTTTTCGACACTGACGGTTCTTCCGATTAAGAAAACCTGGAAGAGTTTACCGATTAAGCTGCGCGCCGCGTTTCCGGTTCGACAGACGGAAGTTTCAAGATGTCTGCCGCTCCATCGTGGCTTTGATCCATTTTCGCTGCGGAAAGATGGCTGAATCCCAACAGTGATCCGAGCCACGTCCGCCGAACCATTGATTCGAACATCAATAGTGACACACCGGTCGCCACACAAAATGAAACACAAAGTTTCACAATCGGCTGTCCGGTTGGCCAAAACAATTTGATGTCGTAATGCACCAACCCCAGCAGAGGATGGTGAACCAAATAGATCCAAAACGAAGCCGACGCGACGTAGCGAACTGCCTCGGGAACCCGGCGGACAGAGCGAGCGATTGCGCCGATCAAACCGATGGTTGTCGTACTCGCCGCAGCAACGGTCAACAAAGCCAACAACAATGTGGAAGTGACATTGGGGTCTGTACCCGAGTCCGATTGGTCCAACGACC
>JAGQPO010000394.1 GCA_020426665.1 Planctomycetales bacterium | reverse complement strand
ACGACGCTCTTCCGATTGATCAATTTGTTGTTGTCCGCTCTCGTGCAGATGTCTCCAGAAAGATCGAAGTTCTTGGTGTCAGCCCCAAGGAGTTGGAAACAGAGTTAACTCCACTCGAGAAAGAAGGAACGTACCGGCTCCGAATCTCTATCCCCAAAGGTTGCACTTATCAGCGATTCAACCTATCACAACACCATGGGTACGTTCACGTCGGTGACCCAGATTCAAAGTCGTATGCCAGTTCATTGCCGGTTTACGGGGTCGTCGGGAACTTTCAGTCCGAATGACTTGATTCGCTTGCCGGTTTTGGAATGCAGGTCCCAGCCGGCAGGATTCTTGCCTCGCTTTTTATTGCCGAACGATGTCTGGTCCAATACCCGTTGACGAAATCAAATCGCCCGCCGCAGCTCCCCAGCAATCGGGAAAAATCATTTGTGGTGCGTGCAATGCCGGCAATCCAGCCGGAGGCCAATTCTGTGCCAGTTGCGGTCACGCACTATATGAACCATGCGGCGAGTGCACCAAGCCGGTGCTTTTGTCTCAATCGTTTTGCGGCTCCTGCGGCGCAGACCTGTTGGCCGCGGTCGCCAAACGCAAGGTGAGCATGGAAGCAAAGATTGCCGAAGCAATCAGTGCCACCAAGGAGCGAAACTTTGATCGCGCCAAAGAGCTGTTAGCCGTCGTCGCACGAGAGAAAGACTTTCGATTCAGTGATGTCGTTGGCAATGCCAAGGTCGCGCAAAAGAAAATTGAATCGATTGCAGTCCAAGAATCCGCGTCGGCATCTGATAGGATCGCAGCCGCTCAGGAAGCCTATGAATGTGGCGACTCGGTTCGAGTGGTCGAATTGCTTGGCACGCTGTCGCCGAACTTGCTGACGCCGGAGGCCACAAGCAATCTGAAAAGGTCCCAAACGCGGCTGGACCAAATTGCCGATGCGGACAAGTCACTGCAAGAAGCTTTTCAAAAGCGTGACTGGGCTGCGTCGGGTGTGATCATCGACCGAATGATGGAATTAAAACCGGACGACGAATCCATCAGCAACCTCGCACTCAAGGTCGGCAAGAAACTCATCTCCAAAGCCGAGTCGCTGCGAGAGAGCCACAAATACGGCGCCGCAGCTAATTTGTTGGAGTGCGTTCCGGGCAACGCTCGAAATGAAGCGTTTTCTCGGCTCCAAGGCATTGTTGACCGCAACGTTTGGCTGTCCGGTCAGTTCAAGGACGAACCGCTTGCGACACCGACTCTCGGTCGGTTGGCGAAAAGCTGGGTCGAGCAATCCGGTGGTGACCCCCAAGCCACCGCGATGTTGAATCGGATCAGCAAACGGATCCGGGAACCGAAGTCGACGTCCCGCGATCTGTTTCCGCCTTTGTTCGGAAGCTGTCAAAGCTGGGTGGGTGGTAAGGTCGGCGTCTTGGCATTTCCGGCCTGTATTGACGCCGAAAACGAGAAGCAATACCGGTCGCTGTCCGGTCAATTCAACGTTGCAATTGGGCTCGCAATGCAAGGGCTGGGTCTTGGCAGGATCAAAGAAGATTTCTCACCCAAAAAGGGGTTACTGAAACGACTCAGCCGCAAGAAAACAGAACGATGTTGGGGTTTGGACGTAGGTGCTTCCGGGTTGAAAGCTGTCTGCCTTGAGGCCGTTGAAAACGGCAACCCTAAATTGGTCGAGTGTTACAAGCTGGCCTTTGACGCTCCGATGTTGCGGGGAGGAACAGATTCGTCGGTGGACGATGTGATTCGCGAGGGCGTTGAAAAATTCCTGTCAGAACATGATGTGGAGACCACACCTGTATGGGTCAGTTTTCCGGCACGCGAGCTGGTTTCGCGATTCGTCAAACTGCCTCCGGTCGCGGACAAACAAGCCAATGTGCTTTTCGACAAGGAGGTGGAAACGCGAATCCCGCTTCCTTTAGACGAGGTCTGTTGCGTCCGTTGGATCGCCCCTTACCCGGACGATGAAAAGACAACGATCGGTCGTCCCGCTTTCGTATCCGCAGCGAAAAAGCAGTTCGTCGATCGGTATCTAGAGAACCTTGGCGAGGCGGGCCTCACCGTCGCCGGCCTGCAAGCAACTCCGCTCGCACTTATAAATTTCGCTTCGCGAGAGTTTGCCGATTTATTTGAAGCAGAACCCGGCGAAGATCATTTTGAAACGAAACTTCCGACGGTCGCGCTGTTTGACTGTGGTGCAGAGATGACCATCGTCTTGCTGATCAGTGGCGCGTCGTGCTGGTTCTGGTCATTTGAATCCGGCGGAAACGAATTCACACGACTGCTAAGCCGTGCGACAACGACGACGCACAGTGAAGCGGAAAAGTTGAAACGCAACCCCGCGTCACTTGAGCGCCCCGATGTTCAATTCGAGATGGTGGAAGCGCGGATCGAAGAAATGCACGGGCGACTGCAAAAGGTAGTCAGCGATGTTCTGAAGGAATACGAAGAATTCGAAATCCAGCAAACCTGGGCATGTGGTGGCGGATCCCTGACCCACGGATGGATCAAGCGAATCCTGTGCGAATCATAACGAAAAAGACGAGAATAGAGATGCCAGCCTCAAGGCCTTCGGATTCCAAGTACGTATTGAATGTCCTGTATAAGTCGTTGTTGATCGGCTTGGCGGTCACTGTTTCCGGTTGCGGCGAAAGCCAACAGGACTTGTTCATGAAGCACGCTCAGCGAGACCGGGGCGACGCAACCAAGGATGCAGCGGCGGCGCCCAAACCGGATCCAGCTCCACAAGACGCCGCCCCACAAAACGTTCCGAAAGCACCCTCTCCACAGATCGCACGAACCGATGCGACGCCGCAAGAGTCTGCCGCCCCGACGATTGAAGTTCCCGATCACACGGTCGCAGATCCGGCTAGCCTGACGGAAGAACTAGGCATCAAGCCGATTGACCAGCGAAAGCCGGAGGTTGAACTGACGGTCGCTCAGCGACGAAGGCGGTCCTTCGAGAATCTTCAGAAGATCAACGATGCGATCATGATGTATGTTAGTGTCAAGGGACATTATCCGGCGCGCTACCGCACCGCCTCGGCAGGCATCCCGTCGCTGTCGTGGCGTGTCGAGATTTTGCCCTACCTCGGCTACAAAGAACTTTACAACAAGTTCGACTTTTCCAGGGCTTGGAACATGCAGCCCAACAAAGATTTGCTGCAATTCATACCCGATGAATTTGTCTCTCCCGAACGGTTCGACGTCAAAACCAATTACTTGGTGCCCGCAAGTCCCGGATTCATGTTTGGCGACAATCGACCTCTCGCGATGTCCCAGATCGACGACGGCCCAGAAAACACAATCATGTTGGTCGAAGTCAATGACGAACACGCGGTCAACTGGACCGAGCCAAAGGACTTTGAACCGGAACAATCAAATCGCATGAGTCCCTACTTGGGAAAACTGCGTGTCGACGGAACATTTGCGCTGTGGGCTAGTGGGTTTCCGGTGTTGTTGGAAAGTGGCTTGCGCGATCAGCAACTGTTCCAGGCGATGACGTATAAGATGAGCGACGAACTCAGCGCACGCGACATCCACCGCGCGATCACCGTCGAGGAAGCCGAAGCCGACCCGGAAATCGACGGACCGATGCCGGAGCAGGTTGCCGATGTTGCCGAAGCCGGAACCCCGCTGCCACCGGGAATGGAAATGACGTTGGAGCCGATCGAAGAAGTGATTGTTCGAGAGCCCATTCCTTCGGCGATCGAACTGACGTCGGCCCAAGACAAACTTCGTCAGATCTTTCACGACAAACTTGTCGAAGCGAAGACTGCCGAAGACAAGTCAAGGTTGGCATCGGAATTTATCGCGACCGCGGAAGGCTTGGACGCCGATCCCGCCGGCGCCTACGTCCTGCAGCGCGCGGCACTCCGCTTGGCGATTGAATCCTCTGACTCAACGGTGTTGATCAAAGCCGTGGATCAACGCGTCGCCCGATTCGAAGTCGATTCGTTTCGAGAAAACTTGAAATGGATCCAGGAGTTCGGGGAACAGACCGCAAGCCGGGATTCCAGTACCGTCAAGGGAGATGAAATCCTGCGGCGGGCGATCCCGGTAATCTATGCCGGGATTCGCGAAAACGAATTCATGCTCGCCAGTTCCGTCTCTCGAATTGCAAACCGATTCACCGGCCGTGCGAGTGAAGACAAAGTCGCCCGATTATTGACACGTTTGCGGACCCAACTCGGGACGGCAAAACGCGAATACGAAAAATCCGTCGAAGACCTGCATCGATTCCGTATCAATCCGGACGACCGCGCCTCCGGTGCCGCCTTCGGCAGTTTCCTGTGCTTCATCAAAGGCGATTGGCAAACCGGTTTGAAAATGATTGCCGATGGTGGCAGCGGCGATCTAGCCGAGGTCGCGAAAATGGACCTTCGCGGCGCCTCGCGGGCAATCGACCAGGTCGCAATCGCCGACGCATGGTGGGACTTAAGCCAACGCGGCTCGGGAATCTATCGCCAAGGTGCCGAAGACCGCGCCGTCATGTGGTACACATTGGCCGTGGAACGTTTGCCTGAATCGCTGGACAAAATTCACGTTCAAAACCGATTGAAAGAGGCAGAGGAGACCGACGGCAGAAGTCCGATCGCGCTGTGCCTTCAACTTGCCGACGAAATCGGTGTCAATCTTGGCGAAAGTTTGACCTCTATCGCCGCACAAGGCACGCGCGGAAAAAGCAAAACTGGTGGAACGGAAAACGTGCGCGGATGAGCGCCACCAGCACTGCATCGACCTTCGGTGACAAGAATTCAGCAACCGTTGGTGTCTAGCCTTCAGGGACCGTCACTGCGACGACTGTCCGCTCCGGAGCTTCGTCACAACGTCCATGTTTTGTCTCGCAACCGGATGATCCGGATTTAATTCCAATGCGGATCGGTAATACTTGATTGCCCGGTCATAGTCGCCTTCCCTCGCGTATGAATTCCCAAGGTTCGAATGCACGTCGGGGTTATCGGGCCAGATCCGTAACGAAATTTCAAAGTGCTCGCGCGCTTCTTGTGGATTCCTTGAGGCCAAGAGCCCGCCAAGGTTATTGTGGGCCTCGGCATAATCCGGATCCAATCGCACCGCTTCTCGGAAGCAAGCTTCGGCGCGCGCCGAATCGACGCCGCGTAACAGGTTGCCAAGATTCAGATGTGCCTGGGCAAAGGTCGGATCGCTCGCGATGATTCCTTCGAATTCTCTCCGAGCCTCGTCGATTCTGCCTAGCTTGGCGTTGCACAGTGCCAGGTTCGTTCGAGTCCAGGATGTTGTCGGACCGACTTCGATCGCCTTCTTGGCGTGAACGAATGCCTGTGAATAATCTCTCTGGACAATCAGCGACGCCGCAAGATTCGAGTGGGCCAAATGATTGTCCGGGTTGACCTGCAGGATGTGATCAAACAACGTCTCGGAATCACGCCAATGCCTCGCCTGTGCAAACGAAAGCATGCACAGAACAACCGTGATTGCGGCACCAGAAAGCCGAACCATCGATTTGTTGATTGATAGAGCGCGAAACGCACTGAGACTAAAACACCCGACCAGAATAAATATCCCGATGTTGGGAATGTACGTATAACGGTCGGCCTGCCATTGAACTCCAATCGGAACGATTCCACTGGTCGGAACCATCGTCCCGACAAACCAGAACCAGCCGAAAAACACATACGGCATTCGCTCGCGGCGAACAATTACAAACGCCGAAATCGCAACCAGAATCACCGTCGCCAGAATCGCATATCCGATCGGTATCCCTTTGTGGGGAGGCACGCATGCAACGGCCAAATCGATCGGAACAAAGGTGTGCCAAATGTAAACGATGTAGGCACAAGGGATCTGGATCAAGCGATCCGACAATGGCACCGATTCGAAAGTGGCAACCGCATTCGCACTCGCCTGGGCTCGATATGCAATCACGCAAAACGCGGCGGAAAGAAGAAACAGCGGGATCTTCTCGGTTGTAATCTGCAATACAGGTTTTGAGCGAGAACGATCAATCTCCCCGGCGACAAACAATGGATCATGTGGTCGCATTTCACGAGTTTCCTGAATTGGCACCTCAGAAAATCGGATTCGGCAGAGGGGCCAAAAATCCAATAGCATCAGTGCAAACGGAAACGTCAACAATGACGGCTTGGACATCAACCCACACGCCATCGCCGCCCCAACACCCAACATTCGAATCGGTGACGGATTACGCACATACCCGCCGTAGAGATACATCCCCGCAATCCAAAAAAACGTGCTCAGGATTCCTTTTCGTTCGGACACCCAAGCGACGGATTCGACATTCAGCGGGTGCACACAAAACAGCACCGCCACGATCGCGGACAACGGGTCAGACAGCCCCAATTTCCGCAGCGCGAAATACAGCAAGACAGAGGAAAGGGTGTGCACGATCACGTTGGTCAGGTGAAATCCGAACGGGCCGTTGCCATAAAACTGTGAATCCAATTGGAACGACCACCAAACCAGCGGATGCCAATTGCCCATGTGGGTCGTGGTTATCGCCCAGGTGCCGTCGCGATCGTTGATACCGTTTTGAACGTTCAGATTCTGGCTGACATACTCCTGATCATCAAAAGCGACAAACCCGAATCCCGTCGTTTGTAGATAAATCACAAGCGACAGAACGATCAACAACAGTGGGACGGCGAGACGTCTTGGCTCTCGACTCGGATGCGGCATGGTGGCATCAAAAGTGTGCGTAAAACAGTCGCCTTCACAGATCGGGGACGGGCAATCGATCAGCGAAGGCTTCGCTTGAATCGTGCGAGTTTGATCCTAACCCGCTGATGCATCAATGCGTCGGAGCCGCAAATCGCCATCCACACCAATTCTTCACAATTAATAGCTGTTGGAATCCAGCTTCACTTTGCCACGGAAGATCCAATAGATCGTGATCGTATAACTGGCCACACAGGGCATGCCGATGACGGCGATCCACAGCATCGACATCAACGTTCCATGACTGCTACGGGCATTTTCGAGTGTCACATGGAAGTCGGGACTGATCGTTGATCGAACGAAATACGGAAACACCGCGACACTAAACAGCGACGCCAGCGCGGCAATCACCATCGACGACGAGAAAAATGCGTAGCCGGGTTTGCCTAAGTACATCGCACGCGGAATGTTCAACACCGCTAATGCGTTGAGCGCCGGCACGATCCAAAGCAACGGGTACTGTGCCAGATTCTCGGTGGCATGCGGAACATGCATCCAAGTCACGAACGTCACTATTGCATACAACGTCGCGAACAAAAAGAACAAAGGCGTGATCCGGTTGCGAACGCGTTGCTGCAATTCACCTTCGGTTTTAAGGAACAAATAAATCGCTCCATGAAGTGCGAACAAGGACACGGTCAACGCGCCCACCAAAATCGGATACCAGTACAGTTGATCCAATAAACCTCCTTCGTAGGTGTACATCGGACCGACACTCATTCCCGCCATCACATTACCGCCGGCAATCCCCAACAATGCCGCAGCAGTCATCGACGACAAGAAAAAACCGAAATCCCAAATCCGTCTCCATCGCGGCGATTCGACTTTCGAACGAAATTCCAGACTGACCGCCCGACCGATCAAGCAGGTCAGCAGTAGATAAAACGCCGAGTAAAAACTGCTGAAAACAGATGCGTAGGCATTCGGAAACGCGGCAAACAGCGCTCCGCCAAACGTCACTAACCAGACTTCGTTTCCGTCCCACAGCGGTCCGATCGAATTCATCACCAAGCGATGTTCTTGGTCATTCTTGGCAATCAACGGATGCAAGATCCCCACGCCAAGATCAAACCCGTCCAGGATCGCGTAGCCGACCAGCAGAACTCCGATGATCACGAACCAGATGAAGGTCAACGTGTCGTAACTCATCCGCCGGCCTCATCCATTAAACCACCGCCGCGAGTCGTGCCACCATGACTGATTTGGTCCGACAACGACTTGTCGCCGGCCGCGCGTTTTCTACGAAACAGTTCGTCGCCCGTCTCCGGTCCATGATGAATCTTATGATTCAAAACAAAGATCCAAACGGCGAACAACATCGAATAAATGACGCCGAACAATACAATCGAACTGGTCACCTGTTGGGCGGTTACCGATTCACTTAACCCGTCGCGTGTCCTCAGCCCCATCATTTCGACGCCATTTTGAACCGACGGATAGACGATCCAAGGCTGCCGCCCCACTTCGGCCGTGATCCAGCCCGCCTGGTTGGCGACCATCGCCGCCAGCGGCATCAGGACGACCACCCACATCAGACGCGGTCGTTTTTCGTATGTCCCCTTGAACCAACACCAACACGCCAGTGCCGCGACGCCCAACATCGCCGTGCCAAGTCCGACCATCAGATGAAAGGTTTGAAACGGCAACCACACCGGAGGTCGGTCTTCGGCCGGGATCTGGTCTATCCCAGGCACCGGTTTTCCCGGGTCGTTGTACACCATCATGCTCAACAATCGCGGAACCTGCACACCGAAATGAACCGTTTCATTTTCCGCATCGGGCCAACCGAACAGATACAAACCGGTCGGCTGATCGGTCGTTTCAAAGTGTGCCTCCATCGCAGCGAGTTTCGCCGGCTGGGTTTCCACCAACTTCTGCGCCGCATCGTGTCCGGTCGCCGCTGCGAGAATTGAAAACAAAAGCGCGCTGGGCAGTGCGATCGAAAGACAGCGTTTTGCAACGTCGTGGTGCCGATTTTTGAGAAGATAATACGAACACACCGATGCCACAAAAAACGCGCCTAGTACCAAGGCGCCGATAATGGTGTGCGACAAGCGATCGACCGAGGATGGATTAAAAATCATCGCCCAAAAATCCGTCACTTCCGCCCGCGGCAACTGTTGACCTTGAACTTCATGCCAAACGATCTGGTAGCCGGCTGGCGTCTGTTGCCAACTGTTCGCAATCACAATCCAAACGGCGCTGAACACGGACCCCAGAAAGACCATCAACGTGCTGAATAAATGCATTTTGGGTCCGACTCGATCCCAGCCAAACACCAGCACCGCCAGGAATCCACTCTCCAGGAAAAACGCAAAGATGCCCTCCGCGGCAAGCGCCGATCCGAACACATCACCGACGAATCGTGAGTAGGCCGCCCAATTGGTTCCGAATTCGAATTCCATCACGATGCCGGTCGCCACGCCGATGCCGAAGGTGAGGGCAAAAATCTTGGTCCAGAAGCGGGCCATATGGTGGTATACCTGCCTGCCGGTCCTGAGGAACATGCCTTCCATAAAGACCAT
>JAGQPO010000393.1 GCA_020426665.1 Planctomycetales bacterium | reverse complement strand
GGTGCCGGAGACCGAAGCGAGTTTCGGCGACCTCGCCAGCGAGCTCCGCTGGCCGACGCCGGCAAATCGAGTTTCGGTCGATGAACCCGCCGTAGCGAGCTTGGGTTCCGATGCACTCAGACGGCATCGTCGACATGGCACGCCGTACTGTCTGGTGTTGCCCCCAACGTCCTGGTCAGCTTTGGCACCGAGTCGGCACGCGATGTTCCGCCATGGCGGATAAAATAAAGATCGTCACTTCGAATCGGACAGGTAGTGATTTGGATCGAACATCGATTCAGGAAGCGATGTGCCGAAGTCCAAATGGTAGCTGTAGAAGGTTGGTGCGGTCACCGAACCCTGGCGTTGCGATTCGGGTGTTGACGCCTCGGTCGCATACCAACGACCGCGCGGCGATTGCGCGAGTTTATCGATTTGGAACGACGTGGCAACACCGTTGGCGAATTCGGAGTCGGTTCGCATGACCAAGTAATCACGATTGGCACGAATCCAATATCCGCCCTTGGTCAACCTGGTGGTCGTCGTAGGATCGGACGGGGCTTCGGGCATGCTGCCCGAGAGGCTGGTTCGCAGCAACACACATTCCTCCGGTCCGCCATCGACTTCTTCAACGATCATCGACTGGATGTCGCCGCGCCCGACTCCCAGCGGTGGTCGTCCGACAAAGTGTGGGACATTTTGCCAACTCGGCACGATGAACTCCGGCAGCGGCAGATTGATTTCGACGCGGCTGAATCCATCGACCTTCAATTCCGTTTCGCCGTTCTTGTTCTTGTCTACGATTCTTGTTTGGAATCGGTACTCCGCCTTTTTGTCAAACATTCGAAGCGGCCACCAATCACAAAGGTTTACGTCATTCATGATGGCGGCTGCGACTTCTGCCCGCGATTTGCCCTGCAGTTCGCTTGGCAGAGACGCAAAATTTCGTAATTGAATTAACCGTTTTTGATTCAATCCGACCAGCGTGATGTCTCCAGGACCGTAATAAATCGGGTCTGATTTAGACCCTTGAATCACAACCGCCCGGTAATCATCGAACATCAAACGACCGGCGTAGACGCCACCGACGACTCGTTTCACATCACCGGTTGGAATTCGGTCGACGAGTTTGGTTTTTGGGTCAACGCCCAACGCAAAAATACTGTCGGGCCCGTTGTTGGGATAATCCCATCGGGTGTCGATCACGTTCTGTTTTCCGTTGGCGTTGACAACCGCATGTCCATCGACGGGAAGCCCCGTTGATTCATCCAATACGATGTCTGCGACTACTGATTTCGTTACCGCGCCGCCTGCGACGGTGCCATTGTCCGCTTTCAATCGTAACGTCCGCTTTCCGTCCACATTTAACGTCTCTGATGAAGTGATATTCAATCCGCGAATCGACTTCGGCGGGTTACCGCGTGACGAATCGACCAACGACTGAACAAAATCGGTCAAAAACGTAGCAGGTGCCTTACCCTGACCGGCGGTTCGAACCAATTCACCGGACTGCTTATTGAAAGTCGTCACCATGTCCAATGTGGGGTCGAAGTACTCGATCCACTCGCCACTGGACCAGGCCGAACGTTTGTCCTCGAGCATGAGCCAATGTTCCGCGGTCTCGGTGTCGGACGTTGTCGTCATGTGAATGCATCTTTGACCCGATAACGCTTGCGCAAGTTGTTCTAACGCGTTTGCCGTCGGCGGATGTTGCAGACCGAAAACGATGGCGATCGCCGCTGCCGTTGCCGCAATCACCGCCCAAGTGCGGCGACCGATCGCCGGGTTGGTCTCAAGCACAGGAGCGATCCGGGGTGCGTTTGTGTCGGCAACAATTGGACGTTGCTTCAGGTTGTCCAGAAACTCGTGCATCGCGACCGGATCGGGTTCGTCACTCGCGACCGCAGCAACCACGGTCTGTAGAGATTCGGGCAGTGGATCATTGGGATTGGTCGTTTCGTTCATTGCTTCTCTCCAGAAAACAGAGGAGTCAAAACTCGAGCGAGCGTTTGACGGGCGGAGTACAGTGCGGACGAAACTGCCGACGGGCTGATGTCAAGTTGACGAGCGATTTCCTTGTTGGTCATCCCTTGGAAATGCTTGAGCGAAAACGCGAGACCTTGTTGATCGGGTAGGCTGGCGACCTCCCGACGCACCGATTCGGACAACTCCGACGCCTCCAGTCCACATTCCCAATCGATGGCCGATTGATGCAGATCACTGGACAACAATGGTTCACGCTTGCGCAGCCGGTCGATGGCTCGGCGGGTTGCGATCCGCGTCAACCAGCCACCGAGATTGTCGATCTGGGCAAGGTTTGGATCCGTCCAGGCGGACGTGAAGACGTCTTGCACGACATCCTCACACTCTTGGCGGTGTCGCAGGATGCGCCACGCACACCGATACACCAACGGTCCGTATTGATCAATCAATTCTGCCCAGTCGTCCATCACAACTGCTCCTCAACCAAGCGGCAATTCTGTCACACGCCCCTCTGTCGAACGAACCATCGGATTGGTCAGCCAAAAAAATCCGGTTTTTGTTGCTTCCCGTGGCTGAGTACGGGCGGACGTGCCTTAGGGCGTCCCGAAACGACGATTTCGATCGGTGAGAAATGGAACAATCCACAGCAGCGGAATTTGGCAGGCAGCGTCGTGAACGAGAATCACTTTTTACGGAGCCCTTTGAAGGACGACGGCGCCGCAGGCGGGGAGATGGACTGAGTTAACGAATTGCACATCTGTCCCTCGGGATGATTCCTGTACGCCGCCAATGTTAAAGGCAGGCCACCTAGTATTTGCGATCTCGCGGTACCTTCTGGCCACATTCACATTGTAGTCTTTCCACGTATTGCCTTTAAAGTTTAAGACGACCACGAAATCGCCTTGATCGCGAGTAAATGCGATCACCCCGTTATCATTGTGAATGTGTGTGATATCGATCGTTCCGCTTGCAAACGCCCACATGTCGTTCCGACGAATTTCGTTCATCTTCCGGTACCAGGCACGGATCTTCTTCCGACCGTTGTCGGCTTCGTAACTGTCTAAGGGTAACCGGTCGTTCCACCAATCGATATGAAACTGTTTGGATTCGCCTCCCTCCTGCCCCATGAATGCCATCGGAATTCCTCGGCCCAAGACCGTGCCGCAAAGAGCGATTTGGTCCATTTCCCAACCCTTTCCATCTCGCGCAATCCTTGCGATTCGTTTGTCTTCGTTTCCAACCTCGTCGTGCGACTCCGTGCAAATAACGCCATGCACCGGCACAATCGCTTCGGAGAGTTCACCGAACAAATCGATCGTGCATCTCAAGTCTCATCACCCGCTTGCCTGGCTCAAAAGCCAGGCTCAATTCGTTGACGATATTAATTTGAACACAAACACGCCTCGCGAACCTTCGCCGGATTGGACGCGGCGGCATCCAACGCATCGCGAGCCGGTTCGAAGGCATCAATCAGGGCCACGACTTCATCGCGAAGGCTCGGGTCTTCGCCGCAAAGTTGATCAATCATACCGGCGCGACTCGCTGGATCAAACGCAATCAAGTCTTCAAAGATGGACTGGACGCGCCGATCATTCTCGTCGAGGGTAACATCCTGGCCATTGTCGGAGCATCGGATGCCACTTGCCCCCCTTTTTGCATCTTTCAACCATACCAATCAAGAAATGGCAGAAACGCTCCTCGGAATGCTGGCTGCAATGGAGGTGCGATGAACGTGGTCTGGTCGCCCCGAGCGAACCGCACGCATTCCTGCAGACGCGATGCTTGGCACGTTTTTTGCGAGTCGATGCTTGCGTCTTAAATGACCCGCGCCAGTTGGGTCGGTTGTACGCATATGGCTCATGTGCCCGCTTTGACAGCGCGCGGTTTTCCATCTTTGATGGTCTCAGCCGTCCGACACCGATAGCAAGGAGACAAACTTCGATGCGAATGTTACTTGCCGTGTTGGCACTTTGTGGCGTGGTTGCCATCGGATTGGCCAGCCGACGAGTCTGGCTGGAAAACTCGCAACTGCCTGAGGGTCTGATTCAGGCCAACGGTCGTATCGAGGGCGATCACACGACCATCGCCAGCAAGTTTGCCGGGCGCGTCTCGGAGGTCATGGCTCGCGAAGGTGATGATGTCAACGCCGGCGACACGCTGATCCAAATCGATGATAAACAGCTGAGAGCAAAACTGAACCAGGCGACGCACAGTGTTGAGGTCGCAAAAGCAATTCACCGCGGCGCGAAGGCAAGTGCGAAAGCCGCGTCGGCAGAGGTGCGTGCGGCAAAGACTTCGCTAGAACTGCTGAAGAAGCAAGTTCCATTGGCCATTGAAACCGCTGAGGCAGAATTGAATCAGGCACTCGCAGCCAGCGCCACTGCAGACTCGAACGAGGGCCATAAGCGAAGCGAGCACGAGCGATCTCAAAAACTCTTGGCGTCACAAGCCATTTCGGCAGAAGACGCTGATAAACGAGAACTCGCGTGGACGATCGCGCAAAATGAGTTAACCACTGCAATCGCGGCCAGAATCACCGCTGAAAAACGGCTTGCTGAGGCCAAACTCGGGCAGGATCGCATCAAGGAAAAGGAAGATGCGCTGGCGGCGCTGGAGGCGATGTGCGCGAAGTCGCTTGCACAGATCGAAGAGTGCATCGCGCGACAATCCGAAGCCGAGGCCGGCGTTGAAGAGCAGCAAAGTACCTTGGATGACTTGACGATCACTGCACCGATTTCCGGCACGATCCTTTCGCGGTTTGTTGATCGCGGTGAAGTCGTCAACGCCGGAACGCCGCTGCTGGAGTTGGTTGATCTTGATCAACTTTATTTGCAAGTCTACGTCCCCGAACCTTTGATCGGCCGTGTTCGGCTTGGGCTGCCCGCGAAAGTTTACTCCGACGCTTATCCCAACCAACCATTCGACGCCACGTTGCGTTACATCGCCTCGGAGGCGGAGTTCACTCCCAAAGAAGTTCAAACGAAAGACGAGCGAGTCAAGCTCGTGTATGCCGTGCGACTTTACTTCAACGAGAATCCCGATCACCGGCTGACACCCGGACTGCCGGCTGATGCAGTCATCCGATGGAAAAAGGAAACACCATGGATGCCGCCTCGCTGGTAGAACGAATCCCCATTTCTGATCTTGCCCGTGGCGAGATTCAAAACGTCGTTGAAGTCCGCGGCGTTAATAAAAGATACAAACGCACGGTTGCACTGCGCAATACAGATTTGGACGTCCATCGTGGCGAAGTGTTCGGGTTGATCGGTCCCGATGGCTCTGGGAAAAGCAGTTTGATTCGTGCGATTGCCGGCGTCCAACAGTACGACACGGGCGTCATCACTGTGTTTGGAAATCGGATCGAATCAGAACGATCCGCCGAGCAAGTCAAAGACCGAATCGGATTAATGCCGCAGGGGCTCGGCAACAACCTCTACCCACAGCTATCGATTGACGAAAACATCGACTACTTCGCCGGCCTGCGTCTGGTCCCCAAAAACATCTTGCGTGACCGAAAGGAAAACTTATTGGCGATGACTCGGCTGACGGAGTTTCGTCATCGTCCCATGAAGCAACTTTCCGGCGGTATGAAACAAAAACTTGGTTTGGTGTGCACCTTGATTCATCAGCCCGAGTTCGTGTTGTTGGATGAGCCAACGACCGGGGTTGATCCGGTTTCGCGGCGTGACTTTTGGTCCATCATGACGGACCTGGCGCATCAATCCGGAATGACGGCAATGATTTCGACGGCTTACATGGACGAAGCCGCCTACATGGATCGGTTGGCGCTGTTCATGGACGGAAGAATCATCTCCCAGGGCCGCGAAGAAACACTGTTGGCGCTCGCGTCTGGCACGATCGTGACCTACCAAGCGGAAAACGCGTCTTCCGAATCAAGACGTATCCGTCAAAAGCACCCGCTCGTTCAAGCGTTTGGCGACATGGTGCGGGTCTTCGTGCGTGATGCTGACCCGGACGCAGCGATCGCGGAAATCGCAAAAATTGCGACGCCTGAACACGGCCCGATGATCGCCAAATCGCCTGAACTGGAAGACGTCGTTGCAAGTTTGCTGATCAGTGACGGTTTCACGACCTCGATGGCGAATGAGTCTGCGCAGGTTGATCTTCCCGATCGGTCGGCGGCATCTTCAATCCATGTGGATGGCCCGGCACTGATCAAATCTGACGAACTCGTTCGTGATTTTGGAAAGTTTCGCGCCGTCGATCATGTTTGTCTGGAAGTCCACGCCGGGAAAATCTTTGGTCTGCTGGGTGCGAACGGAGCGGGAAAAACGACGGTCATCAAAATGTTGACAGGCTTGTTGCCTCCGACGTCGGGAAACGGACGCGTGGCGGGCGCCAGTATTGTCAAGGCTAGCCAAGTCGTCCGCGAGCTTATCGGCTATATGTCTCAATCGTTTTCGTTGTACGTGGATCTGACCGCGATGGAGAATTTGCGTTTTTTCGCAGGCGTGTATGGGTTGTCTTCCAGCCAATGTCGAGAGCGAATCCCGGAGCTAGTCAAGTGCGTGGGGTTGCAAGGATACGAGCACCGATTGACGGCAGATCTGCCGATGGGCATTCGTCAACGACTCGCCTTGGGATGCGCATTGGTTCATCGTCCGCGGGTGATTTTTTTGGACGAGCCGACGTCGGGCGTCGACGTTTTGGGACGTCGGCTGTTTTGGGAAATCCTGACGCGATTGGCCGAAGATGAGGAGGTTGCGATTCTGGTAACGACACACTACATGGTGGAGGCCGAACACTGTGACTCACTGGCATTGATGTATTCGGGTCGCATCGTCGCGTCCGGTACGCCGAAAATGTTGCGAGACAATTTGCGCAACAGCGCAGGCACACCGCTTACATTCGCAACTTCATCGCCAACTCAATCGCTGCGTATCGCCCGAGAGAACGGCTTCCGACGCGCAGCAACCTTTGGCCGAAACTTGCGAATCTTGACGACCGACATCGATCGAGACAAACAACATTTGATCGCTCTAATGCGTGACAACAACATTGAAGCCTTTAATTGGCATCGCGACGACCTGACCATGGAAGACGTGTTCGTCGATTCAATACTTTCCCAAGAAGAACGTCCAGCGAACTCGCATCCATAAGCCGCGGCGTTCATGCCGACGCGGCCCGATTACAACCCGGAGCAGTCATCGTGAATTTTCGTCGCGTCCATGCGTTGGCTATCAAAGAAGTCCGCGAAATCACGCGTGATCGACTGTTGTTCACGCTCGCTTTTCTTCTTCCACCTTTGATGCTGGTTGTGATCGGTTTCGGTGTGAATACGGACGTTCGCGAACTTCCGATCGTTATTCTGGACCTGGACCGAAGTCAGTCCAGCCGCGAGTTGGCACACAAGTTCAAGGATTCACAATACTTTGATTTTGCCGGCTACGTCGAAAACGAACGCGAGGTCCAGCGGCTGATTACGGACAACAAGGCCCGTGCGGCGATTGTGATCCCGCATAGGTTCCACGAGCGTTTGCGTTCGGGGCAGCCCGCACAGGTGCGAACGATCATTGACGGAGCGATTCCGGCGAGGGCGGAAACGGTCGGCGGATACGTTTCATCAATCATCGCTTCGTTCAGCAATCAGCAAGTCACCGGCCATCTCTCGATCAAGCATCAAATCACGCCCGCGGCCGCGTCTGTCCTGGTCAACCCGATCTCGCTGCAAACCCGATTTCTGTACAACGAAGCAATGACAAGCCGCTGGGCGATCGGTCCGGGATGCATCATGACGGTGCTGGCATTCATCCCGCCGATCCTCGCCTCGGTTGGTGTGGTTCGCGAAAAAGAAAACGGTTCGATTGACAATGTGTATTCATCGACCTTGACGCGATCAGAATTTGTACTTGGCAAGCTCATTCCCTACGCGTTGATCTCGTCGATCAGCTTCTTTCTGCTATTCACAACGGCACTGGTGGTCTTTCAAGTTCCTTTCCGGGGATCTCCGATTGCGTTTTCGGTGACAGGAATCCTTTACGTGACCTGCACGACGATGATGGGAATGATCATTTCGTTCTTCGTTCGTTCTCAAATCGCAGCCGTCATCCTGGCCGTCCTGTTGACGTTAATCCCGACGCTTCAATATTCCGGCATGATCGTACCTCTTTCGTCGCTGTCAGAAGTCGGGCAAATCCAGGCACGCATGTTGCCGGCAAGCTATTTCTTCGAGGCGATCCAGGCATCATTCTTAAAGGGAACGGGTTTCCAGGGGGTGCTCCAACCGATCACGGCGCTGTTGATCTATTCACTCTTGTTGTACGTTTTGTGCTGTTTGAAATTTTCAAAGAGGCCAAAATCATGAGTCGTCGTCAGCATCACTCAAGAACGCTTGTTTGGTCGCGGCGACTTGGAGTGGTTTGCCGCAAAGAGCTGGCGCAATTCTTTCGCAATTGGATCCTTGCGCTGTTTATGGTGTATGCATTCACAATGATGGCCTATCAGAATGCAACGGCGATCAGCCAAGAGTTAAAGAATGCCGGTCTCGTCGTGATCGACAACGATCGAAGCAAAGCTTCGCGAGACCTGATCTATCGTTTTCACCAACCTCAATTTCGATTCGTCGAGCAACTAGACAACGGACGTGATGGTATAAAACGGCTCGACGACGGCGATGCTGCGTTGGTTCTTGACATTCCTCCGAATTTCGGCAACGACATCTCGAGTGGTCGTCAAACGCATTTGCAATTCCAATTCGATGGCGCCGACTCGGCACGTGCCTACTTGGCGGCCAACTATGTTGGCAACATTGTTCGGCAGTATTCGTTCGAGGAAGTACAAAACCGGTTTGCCGACGAACCGTTACCCGTCATCGAAAATGACAAACGTGTGTGGTTTAGCCCCAACCACGACGAGACGTTGTTCCTTGCGATTCAAGATTTGGCGCAACACATCTTTCTTTTTTCGATTTTATTGCCTGCTTCTGCGCTGGCGAGAGAAAAAGAGCGTGGCACCGTGGAACAATTGCTTGTCTCGCCGTTGAGCCCGTTGCAAATCATGCTGGGGAAAACGTTGCCAATGGTCGGAATCATCTTGCTGGCAAGTGTCGTCACACTGTTTTTTATAATCGAGGGTGCACTGGCCTTGAATGTGCGCGGCAACATTGCGTTGTTCTTAGGAGTGACCGCACTGTTTTCGGCATCTGCTGCCGGCTTGGGAATCTTGATCGCCAGCCTGACTCGCAATATGGGCCAGGTGGGAATCGTCGGCATCACACTGATGCCGATTCTATTCATGCTGTCCGGCAGCGACACACCGCCGGAGATGATGCCGGAGGCGCTACTTCCGATCATGTATGTTTCGCCGTTGTATCACTACCTCAATGCGGCTTTCGGAATTCTTATCAAAGGCGCCGATTTCTGGATGGTTGCAGACTCGATCTTCTACGTCGCCGTTCTTGGAGGCTGTGTCTTTGCTTTCAGCCTGTTTCGGTTTCGTCA
>JAGQPO010000392.1 GCA_020426665.1 Planctomycetales bacterium | reverse complement strand
GCTGTTGTGCGGGATCGTGTAGTTGTTGTAATCAATCCCCCAACCATAGTGACCGTATTGGTGATCAAAGCCTTGCCCCATCGGCAATTGTTCGGGCAACCATTCTCCTAAATGCCACTTACCCACCAAGGCCGTGTAGTAACCGGCGGCGCGCAAGGCTTCGGCAATGGTGTGTTCGCTGGTGTCCAATCCGTGCAGCATCCTGGTCGGAGTGCCCGAGTCGTCATGCGCAAGTTCAAGCCCCAGTTTTTTCAGATAGCTCGGTTTGCCAAAGTCTTCCGATCGCCAATCCATCCAGTTGCGAAACGCATAGCGGCCGGTCATCAAGGCGCAGCGCGTTGGTGCGCAAACAGAATGGGCATAAAACTGGGTCAGCCGAACACTTTCGTGAGCCAGCCGATCCATATTCGGTGTCAATTCCACATCGCCGCCATGAAAACTGGGGTCTGCCCAGCCCATGTCGTCGGACAAGATTAAAACGATGTTGGGGCGATCGGCGGCCGAATGCCGAGTCGCGAAAAGTAAACAGAACAGGACGGCAAGCGTCAATCGAGCGTGGGAGCGCATGGATGGAAAGACCAGTAAGGCCAAAAGGTATGTCAGCGAAACCGCCCATTGTACCGCCTGGATGAAGGGCAATGCTTAGGTGTTGCCCGGCTTCCCAGATCAGTCTGATCTTTGGTAGACGCAGACCGGCAGCTGAAAAATCGGACGGAAAGCTGGTTGTGATTCATTGCGACCTTCGAAATGCAACCAGCAATCCTTCCGCCAATCCGCTCATTCAGGCCGATGATGTGATTGTTTCGAACGCGTTGAGTCCCGAATCGCAGTCGCCGCACATCAGGCCCGTGAAGCCCACCTACAGCCGGATTCCGATCTTGGGAGCCACAACACAAGGCGGTTCACCGGTCGCAGGCAATCCACCGACCGATACAGAGATCCTGAGTGCATTGAAAGAGGCGGTTCCGTCACGGAGAGTTGTGGACGTGATACGTAAGGGCGCAGACACACGAATCGTCAAGGAAAAGATCGCCGACTACATTGACCCGCCACGATTCTATCCCCTGATCGGTCCCGCACATCTGCACCACGCGCATTACAAGTGCACCATTTATTTCAACGCCACCGGCGGCGAATCGGTGACCAGCGAAGTGGTATACATCGACCACAACCACTTCCACTTGATAGCCAGCGACGCAAGTCCCTAAACGATCGCGGCGCACTGGCTACCATCGGATTTTCGTTGGCAATGTGCCTCCGAAACAGTGCCTCCGAGCCGTGGTAACTCTAAAACGCCGATCGGTCGGATCCGTCAGATCGGTCGGATCCGACCGATCAATTATTTGTACCAGTCCGGCGTGCCGAACCAATCGTGCATTTCTTTTTCGAAGGGCGCGACCACGTCGCGCGGCTCGGGGATTTCACCCCGGTCGCCGGTTTCGACAATCCACGTGTTTAGCGCCGCGCGCATCTGCGCCAGTGCGATCTGGTGATCGGGCTGGTTTGAATCGACAAGATTGTTGACTTCGTAGGGATCGCTTTGCGTGTCGTATAATTGTTCTTCGGGAAACGGTTTCATCAAATCCGCCGGTGGTCCGGCCAGTTTGCCCGCGGCGAACAGTTCTCGCATCAGTGGTTTCACCAGAAAACATTTTTCCTTGTATCGATTCAGCGTCGTGAATCCTGCGCCCGGCGTGTAATTGCGGATGTAGTGGTAACGTTTGTCGCGAACGCTGCGCAGTCGGATCTCCGTTTCGTCGATCCGATCACGAGCACTGAATACGTAGCCGCGCGCCGGGCCGGTGTCGTCGCCCAGGAATACGCGACCTTGCATTCCAACGGGACGATCGATTCCGGCCATCCATAATGTGGTGGCGGTCAAGTCAATCAGGCTGATCAATTCGTCGCTGGCCGCGCCCGATTGGATTTGTTTTGGCGCGGGATAGTTTTTGGGCCATCGAATGACCATCGGAACGTGAAGACCCG
Source organism: Planctomycetales bacterium (assembly GCA_020426665.1). Taxonomy (GTDB): domain Bacteria; phylum Planctomycetota; class Planctomycetia; order Pirellulales; family Pirellulaceae; genus Stieleria. The sequence continues at coordinate 17,483 of JAGQPO010000392.1, read as the reverse complement.
AATCCCAACACCAATGGATGCCCCGCGCTTCCAATCGTCCGTTGTCCGCAAAGAAAACGACAATCGTGTCGTCGGCCAGGCCGTCTTTTTCAAGCCGGTCCAGAATCCATCCGATTCGGACGTCGGTTCCCGACGCAGAGTTTAAGTACCGCGCCCATTCTTGGCGTGTGATCGGATGATCGGGGTAATAGGGTGGTGGCGTGACGTTGTCGGCCGTGGCAACTTTGGGATGCCAATCCTCGCCGACCCATTTCACTCGGGACTTTTCACCAGACTTGCGATCGTAAATGTCGTACTCGGCTTCCGGCATATTGATCTGGGCAAAAAACGGTTGTCCGGTTTTCAGCCGTTCCCAGTCGTCTGTCATGTACAACGGGCCTTCATTAACGAAGTTCAGGTCTAGTTTCCCCGTACCCACCTCGTGCTGGCCAATCGTTTTTAAGTTCGCCGTGACGTAGCCGGCCTCTTGCAAACGCTGGGTGATTGGACGCACACCGGGCGGCAGTCGAAACGTGTCATCACGATGCGAACGCATGTGGTGAGTGTCGGTCGTTGTTTGATACATCCCGGTCATGAACGCCGAACGACTGGGTGCACAAACAGGCGACGTCGAAAATACGTTGGTGTAGCGAATCCCCGCGGCGGCCAAACCGTCGACGTTCGGCGTGTGGACATTCTTTGCCCCATAACACCCGAAGTCCAAATCAAAGTTTTCGCCGACGATCCACAGGATGTTCGGCGGTTTGACGTTGTCTTGGGCGGACAGAATCGATGCCGACAAAACGGTGGCAAGGGCCAAGTTGACAAGTCGTAGCTGCATCGTTCGCCTTCTTCCTGGAGAGAAACTCGTGTCGATGGAATGATTTTAACATCAATCGATCTGGATCTGTCGGCAGGCCTGTAGGCCATGATTCAAACACAGGTTTTGTAGGTATCGCAGCCCGGCACAGGGGGGACTTACAGTCCGCCAGAAACCGACGTTTGTCGACGGACTGGGAGTCCGTCGTACCCGAAAACCAAGACTTGACGTAGCACTTGTCTATTTCTGTGTCTTCATTTTTTGACCGCCCATTTTTTGACCAATCATTACACAACGCGGCACCAACACATCGCTGTGCAACCGGGACACGACCTCGCCGTGCGTCCTGCCCCCCCTCCGGTGGCTCGTTTTGTCGCGATGGATTACCAACCTGCGCGGCAACCGTTAGGAAGCGGCGAATTTTGGAATTCAAGCTTGACGAACCGAAAGCTTTGCGCGATCGTACTAACCAGACCCTAGCGTTTTTCGCCACCCCAGCATCTGACAATGCGACCACAGTACCGCAAAACGATATCCACACTGCTGTGCGGATTGATCCTGATGGGTCAATCGGCGGCGTGGTTTCATGTGGCAACCTGTGACGGCCACCATGGCGAAAAGGGAATTTTGACCTCCGGTGTTGGATCTCCGTCGCCAGGTGAAGTCGGTCATTCTCATTGCTGTGCCCATCATCATGCCCACTGTGATGCAAGCGGTCCTTCGCGGCAGACGGGATCTGATGGTGGTGAAGAACAGCAACCGGCTGGGCAGTCGTCGCACGATCACGATTCGGATCGTTGTGCGGTCTGTCAGTCGCTCTATTCGGCTGGCGGGGTGGTTGCTTCGGAGCGACCGACGGCGAGCGAGAATCTGGTGGTGTACGGAAGCTGGTTCGGTGAACTTCCGTCGGTCGTAAATCGGTGCACGCATCTTCCGCCTCTACGCGGACCACCGATTGTTTGAACGGATCGGCTCGATCGGTGATGAATTTCGTCACCCCCGTTTGAGCCTTTGCTTGAAATGAGTTGAAGTGATTTGTCGTCCCAGCGATTGCGTCGTCGGACTTCCAATCGCGTTCGACCTTGAAATGCAGTGGTGCAATTGAAGCGATACGTCCTTATCAGAGATTGACTCTGCGAGATCCAGGCTTCACGTCGCTGCGTTTTCCTTATCCCCTGTCCTTCACACCTGCAAAGCCGGGGGAGAAGGGAGCCGGGTGAGACGCAAAGAAATCAAGAATACCGTTCAACCTTCTACAATCATAAATTTCGATGAACTGGAAAACTGAATCATCACGCCCATTTTCGGGGCTTCACCGTCGCGCATTTACACTTGTCGAATTGTTGGTGGTCATTGCGATCATTGGCATTTTGGTCGGACTTTTGTTGCCGGCGGTTCAGGCCGCGCGAGAGGCCGCACGCCGCATGAATTGCAGCAACAACCTGAAACAGCTCGGCATCGGAATTCACAACTATCACTCTGCGTTTGGGCAATTGCCGACGTACAAAGGCGGCACATGGGTCAATGGATTGGACGGGTCGACGGACCAGGACAACCGCATGGACCTTTCAATCTGGGTCGGTGTTACGCCTTTTATCGAACAACAGTCATTATGGAACGAGATCTCCAATCCGAACTCGAATCTGGCAAGTTCCAGCAACCTACGCACACCGCCGTGGCCAGCGATGGGGCCGCGAACATCGCAAGTTAATTATACGCCGTGGCAGGTTGAAATCCCGACGTTGCGTTGTCCGAGTGATCCGGGGGCGGGTTTACCCGCGATGGGGCGAACGAACTACGCCGCGTGTGTTGGCGATTCGATTGTCATGATGGACCAGGGACCTTGGTACCAAGTCAACAACATCGTCACGTCGCCGCCGATCTCGGTTGCCGTCGAAGCGAACGCGTCTTGCCGGGGTGCATTTGTCGCGCGAAAACGAATGCGGTTTCGCGATGTTCTGGACGGATTGTCTAACACAATCTTTGGCGGCGAAATTAGCACGGACCTGGGAGACCGTGACGTGCGGACGATCGCGTCGATCCAATGCGAAAGCGACGAGATTCGCGATGAACCCGATCACTGCGAACATGACGGCTATATCAGTCCGCAGAGGCCTCGGTTTTGGTCGAATGGTAACGACGGCGGAGCGATGCCTATTCTCGCGTCAAACAACCAGGGACGCGGGTTTCGCTGGGCGGCCGGTGGGACCGTCTATACCGCGATCAATACGATTTTGCCGCCCAACAAAGAACTCTGCTTGGGCGGGGACACGACCGGCGACGAAAACTCGATCGGCATCGCGCCGCCGAGCAGTCGACACCAAGGCGGTGTCCACGTTCTGATGGGCGACGGTGCGGTTATTTTCCTGGCCGACACGATCGAAGCGGGGGACATTCACCATACAAACGTGTGGAGCGGTGGCACCGGTGAATCGGTTCCGGGCGCTAAGAGCCCTTACGGCCTTTGGGGAGCAATGGGGACACGCGCCTCACGCGAAGTGATCCAGGAACAATTGAATCAGTAGCCTGATTCGGCAACTTCAAAAGGGCAGGCCTTTCAGGAAGTTCATTTCGAAACGTCCAATGTCTTGCCCATCGATGTCACCGTCGCCGTCGTAATCGAATTGTGGATCGAACGCCGGGGCGTCATCAAGGAGCAGAAAACCGAGTCCGATACGCCCGTAATCTTGACCATCGACATCACGGTCGCCGTCGCTGTCACCGAACAATCGAAAGAACGCGTCGGACGAATGTTGCCCCCAGACGTAGTCGGCCGGCATCGGAGTTCCATCAAGCGAGCGTACTTTGTCGGCGTTGATTCGCAATTGATAATTCCCATCGGCAAGCGAATTGGAAAGCGACCCGCTGCCAATGCGATTGATCGTCGAGGAACCGGCAAACGCAATTTGCACGACGGTTGTTCCGCTGGAATCGTCCGCCGTCACGGCCAATTGACCGACGGCGATTCCCGTGTTCGTGTTGACGATGGAAAAAGCATCGGCGAGGTCTTGATGATTGACAAGGCTGTCAAACGTGACGCTCAGCGAAGTGACCTGAGATCTCGCGGCACTGCCGTCGTTGACTTGGGTGTGGTCAACCGCTGGAAGTGTGGGTGCCTGCAGCAAAATCGTGTGAACAACACCGCGACCGGAGTCGCCGTTTGGCGCCGAGCTGACGACCAGGTCAACGTGTCCGTCCCCGTTGAGATCGCCTGCCGGGCTGACCGCTTTGCCAAAGAAGTCAGATTGCGCGAGCGAAACTGGACCGACACCGACCGTTCCCAGCGTGACGTGCGAAGCGACAGACCCGTCGTCGGCCAGATACAGCACAAAAGCTTGACCCGTTTGCGAGACGGAGTCCGTCGAGTGGCTGTCCGCTCCGACCAGTATTTCCGTCACGCCGTCGCCATTCAAATCCCCGATCGCCGTGACCGCAAAACCGAATTGCGACAACGAATTGATGACCGGTTCACCCGCGTGTGTTCCGTTGATTTGGTACGACGATTTCACAGTCCCATCGCGTTTCATGAACAAGATGTGAACGGCGCCGCTGTTGGTCGTCACGGAGCGATTGCCGGGCGCTCCGATCGCCAGGTCAATGATCCCGTCGCCATCAAGATCGCCCAGTGACGTGATCGAGTTGCCGAATAATTCACTGTTAACCAACACAGGGCCGCCACCTGTTTCGCTGGCGATCAATCTGAACTCTCGGGCCGACCCGTCGTCGGCCGTGAACATCACATGCACGGCGCCCGACAGAATCCCGTTGATTCGAACAATGCTTTCGCCGAATGCGAAGTCATTGTTGCCGTCCCCGTCCAAATCTCCGATCGATGCAAAAGACGTCAACTGTGACGCCGTGATCTCCGGTCCGACCAAGTTGTAAATGTGATTCTTGACCGTTCCATCGGCGTTCAGCATGACTCGACTGATTGATGGCCCGTTGTTTCCAGTGTTTTGACTGACGACATACAGGTCCGGCACACCGTCGTGATTCAGATCCCCGGCGGACGCGATGGCAAACCCGAATCGGTCGTTGGCATTGAACGGCAAACCCGCGAAGTTGGGAAGGATTCGTTGATAACTCTTGATGCTTCCGTCAGCATTCATCAGAGAAATGAATACTGCTCCGGCATCAGCCGCCAAGTCATCGTCGTTTGGCGCAGAGATCGCAAGATCGTCCACGCCATCTCCGTCGACATCCCCTAGGGCGGCGATCGACGCGCCGAATCGATCGGAAGCACCCAAAATTGGCGTGCCCGAAATCCCACTGGTTAACTTGGTCGCACTGGCGGGAGTTGCAAAACCAGTTCGGCGAATCGTGACGCGATAGTCTTCGACCTCTCCGGCACCGGAAGGTCCGACCGGCGACGTCGCCGCAACATCGTTACCAAGTCGGAACCTGGCAAAGGATTCGCCGACGCTGCCGGTTGGTACAGCGGGCAACGAAAGCGCCACGATTCCGCGGTCTGTTCCAGGGTCAATGATGATTTGTGCCGACTCCGAGGCTTCAAACAACCCGTCGGCGTCGTAGTCAATCCAGCCTGTCAGAGTCGCTGGAGCAGCGGTCAGGTTCGTTGCCACAATGGAGATGGTTGGCATTGCGCCTTCGGTCAATACCAAATCGTGCAGCGGAGAGACGATGCTGTTTTCGTCGTCCAAGAAACCGTCGCCATCGTCCGCGCTTGCCCATTCATTTTGCAGGGTTCCGTCGTCGGGATCGGCTAACCGTCCCAGGAATAATTCGGCCGACAAAACATGTGACGGTCCGTTGTCATCGGCTCGTGTGTTGTAGTCTCCCGCCGCCTGACCCGGCAACGCGTCGGGCGCATCGCCATAGTCCAGGCCGACACCAACGGTTTGGAAAGTCCAGTCGTAATCGGCGACGCCTTCATACGGATCGCCCAACAGATTGGCGACCGCGTCGGAGTCCAGCCGGACATAGTACCTGGTGCCGATGCCGAAGTCGTTACTCGGATTGACGATCAACGTATCACCGGTGGTGATTACATTGGGTGACGTCACCGGGATCGATTCAACAATCGAATCGTCGCTTTCCAGATAGATGGTCAAACTGCCGGTCCCCAGTTGAATCGTTTGATCGAATCGGATCGACAGATCGACCGATGGAGTCACCATTGCACTGCCGGGCGCGGGGGACATGGCATCGACGCTCAGCAGTACGCCGTTGATATTTCGGATCATCCCGACACCGTCAAAATCCGTGGAAAAGACGATGTCCAAATCCGAGTCGCCGTCGACATCGACGGTGCGGATATCTACCGGGCCGCCGGCGCTGTCGCTCAAGGATCGAATCTGGAAGTTTTCGGCGCCGTCGTTTTCCAACCACGACACGTCACCGAACGAATTGTTGGCTCGCGCGATCCCATCCATGTCGCCGTCACCGTCCAGGTCCGCGAACGCAATGGCGCGAACCGAATTGACCGTGAATAGCGTGCGTTTGGCAAACGTCCCGACGTGATTGTTTTTATACCAATTGACGTCAAACGATCCGACGCTGGCGATGTCCAGGTATCCGTCCGAATCGATGTCAACGATTTCGATGGCGTAGTGGAATCCGGAAGTGATCACATGTTGTGTTAGACCGGTCGATGTCTGCTCGTACCAGCTAAGGCCATCGTCATCGACGACAAAGTCAATGTCGCCGTCGTGGTCTAAATCCGCGACCTCGACAAGCGATGCGTTGACGTTGGTCGCCAAGGTTTGCTTGACGAAGGTCTGGTTTCCGTTGTTCAGATACAACAGCAACAAATCATCGAAGTTGTCGACGGCGACCAAATCCATGTCGCCATCTTGGTCGTAATCGACGATTTTAAAATCTTGTGGCGTCGTCAATTGATCATCGATGATGTACTTGATAAACGTTTCATTTCCCTGGTTTTGAAACCATCCGATCCCGTCGTTGATGGGTGTCAAGAAGACGACGTCCATGTCGCCGTCACCGTCAAAGTCGCTGGGCTGGACGTATTTAATGTTCCATTGGGAATACAGTGTTCGTTCGATGAACCCGGCGTCGCCGTCGTTTTCCAACCACGACACGTTGTTGTCCGATCCGTCGGTGAAAATCAGATCCACGTCGCCGTCACTGTCCAGATCGACCGGGGCAACGGATTTCCCGCCGCTGAATTTTGGCGATAGGTTTTCTTGGGGATAAAAGGATGATGTCGCGCTTCGCGGAGGCGCAATTTGAACGGCGTAGTCTTCCACTTCGCCGTCGGGGGCGTTACCAGTTACTCCAAGTCCACCGGCACTGCTAAGTCGAACACGGGCGATTGCCTGCCCCGAGGCCACCGAGCCGGGGATGCCAAAACGGATCGTGTTGTTGCCTTCGACGACCGGGATCGAGATCGCTACATGTTCATCGCTGCCGCCGAAGAATCCGTCGGCGTTGAAGTCGATCCAGGCATCGATGAAGGCGGTTGTTTCGACGTTTCTAACATTCACTTCAAAGCTGGCGTCGATTTGACCGACGTGCAACGCGGCGAAAACAACACCGTCTTCGTCATCGTCGGATGTCGTGTCGTCGGCGTCTGCGGCCGGGGATTGTGTCCCGTCTGGCTCGCTGTCTCGTAGCGGGCCCATTTGCGGACCGAACAACGAGTGCCTCGCTCCGCCGTCGGATTGCGCAACCGGATAGGGATAGGGTGCGTCACCGAAATCAAAACCGTAACCGACTTCAAAATCCCACAATGTCTTGTCCGCAATGCCCGCGAATGTCTGGCCGGTAAGACCCGTGAACGTCCCGGCGTCGATCAAGACGTAGTATTTGGTGCCCAATTCCCAGGCCGACGCAGGCGTGACGATGACCGTCGAGCCACTAACGGAAACCTCGCCGCCGGTCACGTCGACCGTGGCGAAGGTCGAATCGTCGGCGACGCGTTTGATCACGATCTGACCGCTGCCGATCGCTACGGCTTCGTCGAACATCATCGTCAGCAATGCGTCGGGGGCGACATCTCGTTGAGCGTCGACGGGAGTGAATCCAAGCAGCGACGGACCCGGTGTGACGGTCGCGCCGTCGATCGCCAACGTGTATTCGCCTTGCGAGAAATGCTGTGCGAACACGTGAACCGTATGGGCACCGATTGCCTGGGCGGTGAATTGAAGCTGTCCGTCATCGCTCGATGCGATCAAACGCCCTTGCGGATCGAAGACTTCGATCGCCAGGTCCAACTCGTTGTCGATCAAGCCCTCGGCCGCGCCGGGTAAAGTCGTTTCGATGGACAGCGAGTCGCCCACTTGAGGAAGAAAACTGTAGTAATCTTCGTCGCCGTAACTGGTGTTTCCAAAGTCCAACAGCTCCAGCAAGTCTTGATCCTGTGACGCGGTCACCACCGATTGCAGCACCGGGCTGTAATGGACCAACTTTGTTCGCCCGACCAAGGTCGCCGAATCGACCAGTTTCGAACGCACTCCGGCGGCATATATTCGGAACAGGGTGTCGTTCGCGTTGGCGGCAAAAACCTGTGGCGTGAAATTCTCGGTCGCAACCAGGTACAACACGTTGCCGTCGATGTGCATCCGCGTCGGTCGGGCCTCTGATTCCAGCGATACGGTATGCACGACATCAAAGGATCTGGCATCAACGACGTGGACTTCGTTGTTTCGAAAATACTGTGACGTAGCGACGTACAGGTAGTCTCCCGAGGCATCGATCGTCATTGCGATCGGACTTGGGATGTCCGTAGTGACTTTTTGAAGATGCGTGTTTGTGCCGTCGATTCGAACGAGCGAAATGCCTCCGCCGGATTGATGGCGCACGTAGGCGTAAGAGCCGTCGGGAGAAAAGACGACTTCGGTTGGTAATGCTTGGCCCGTGGAGATCCGCGAGACTTCGGTTCCGGTCGCGGTGTCAATCAGTACAAGGTCGCCGCTGCCCGTTACCGGAATCGCCAACAGCGTACCGTCCGGCGAAAGTTGCAAACGTGTGTATTCATCAATCCCCGAGCGGGCGTCGCCGATCGGCAGGGTCGCCGCGATGCTGGACGCGGCGCCCGAAACATCGATGATGTACAACGAATCGGGAGTGTCGGTCAGGCCGGTGCCGATCGCGTAGGCTTTGGTTCCGTCATCGGAAATTGCGACGTCGCGTGGGAAATAGTGGATGCCGGTGATGGTCGCGTCAACGTTGCCGGTCACAAGATCGACCAACACCACCGAATCCGAAGTACTGGCGCTTGAAGCGATCGCATACCTTCCGTCGGGTGTGATCGCCAAGCTGTCGACCGAGATGCCGACATCAATCCATCGTGTGACGGTTTGGCCCGACAAATCAATCACGGACAAATTCTTTGAACCGTAGTTTGCCGTGACCGCGGTTAATCCGTCGGCCGTGATCTCCATTGCAACCGGCGTGTCGCCTTCAACTGCCCCACCGCCGGTTCGAGTTTCAATGACCGACGACGCGCTGCCGTCGATGTCGATCAATTTGTAGTTGTCGCTTGTGCTACGACTGATTTGGAATCCTCGCAACTCTGTCGGACTGGTCACGACCAGATCCATCGACGAGAAGAACGGCAACGAGTCGACTCTGGATCGACTGTTCAAATCAATCACGTCGCGGGCCAAGATGTAGTTGCCGTCGTACGTGATTGCAAACGACGACGTGTCTCCGGCACCGACGGAAACGGCGGACCCGTCCGCGAGGCTGATGAATTGCAGTGAACTGTACCGGCCGCCGATCAGTTCCTGTTCGTTCGGAGCGAGCAACACGTGGTCCGTTGTCAAACCGGGCCCCTTGAATTCCCGGACAAGCGAGTTGTTGGAAAGGTCAATCTGACTGATCGTGGTCTCGAACACCGAACGCCGACTGACCGCGTATGCGGTGCTGCCGTCGGCCGTCACCACGACGGCCGGAGATTCGTCGGGCACGGCGATCGACGCGGACATTGTGCCCGTGGTTAAATCAAACACATCAACCGTGGCACCGGCGACACCTTCGCCCGGGCCGACCAATTTGTTGCCCTGGGGTGTCAACACAAAATCGGTGTAATGAAAGACGGTGCGTCCGCCGTATCCCGAGCCGGTGGTTTGCGAGAGCGATCCCAAGCCGGACGCTTCAATCTGGGCCGTTTCGGCAAACGAAGTCAACGACAACACCACGTAGTTGTCACCCGCGGTTGCGACGACGGCGCGGGTGCTGTCGGCCGTCACATGGACCCGGTACGGCCATGGCGAAGACGTCGGGATGTCCGCCACCTTGGCCAGTGTTAATAGATCGATCACGGTGACGGTGTTGCCTGTCGTGTTGGCTGACAACGCATAAGATCCGTCCGGCGTGACTTCCACATCGACTGGATTGCCGGCTACCGGAATTTCGGCTAACAGATTGCCGGTCGCGGAGTCATAGACCAGAACGTTTTCACTGTCTCGGTGCGCAATCAGATAACGCGATCCGTCAGTGGTGTAGACGACATCACGTACCATGTCGCCTTCGGGCGATGAGTCCAGTGAGATGGTGCTGGTTTCAATCGCCGTGCCGCCGACACCTGGTCCGGTTTGAAAATCGGCGCCCAGATGACCGACAACTCGCGGCGGCAACGCCAGCGGCTGGGCCGTGGCGAGCGAACCGTTTTGATCGACGTTGATCCAGTCGCGGTCCAAGGTCCCACCCTTTGTTGCCGAAAGCACATAGTCCGCGTTGCCGCCGGAAACGTTGACGTAAAACAGTGCCGTTGTCAAAGGCGCAAAACCATCGATGACCGCGTTGTCGTCGGTCACCAGGCCAGACGCCAATTGCGACCCATCAGCGGCATGCAAAGACAAGGCCAACGGTCCGCCGCCCGACTGCGTCAATCCGGGTGACGCCAGCGAAAACGTGGTCGGCACACCGGCATCAAGTGTGATCGCATACCAATCAGCGTCTGACGCTGTGGCAAACGACCCGGCGACGGCAAGTTGTGAAATATCCGCCGTGGTCAGGTTCCATCCGGTATCCACGTCTTCGGCCGATCCAAGCGTGTCGTTGTTGGTTGCGGTCAAAGATTCGGATTCCCAGACGACCGACAAGCCCATCTTCAAATCGTACGCGCCGCCGGTGCCTGCCACCGTGTCAACGACTACGGTGTAATCGCCTAAGGTCGTGGCGCCAATCGAATTGATGACGACAGACTGTCCCGCCGCCGCCGACACATCGGCAATCGGGGTACCACCGGGATCCAAGATTCGTAAACGCGGCGCCGGTGCGCTGCCGACCGAGCCGGCCGACGGTTGCAATGTCGCGCTGATCAATTGACCGGCTTCTAAATTGACGACGTATCGATCTTCATCATTGCCGTCGTGCCACAGCCCCGGAATCGAAGTGGTGCGGACTCGCGATCCCAACGGCGGCGGAGCGGTCCATACGCCTGGGTAAGCAATCGAGTCGATGTCCAGAGGGAATGAAGCGGAAAACGGTTGGTTCGGGAATCCATCGGTGTCGGCTATCGTGCCGCCGACCAGATCGATCGACAATTCGGACTCGTTTGTGATTCCGGTCAAGTAATAGATCACCGTGTCCGAGTCGACGACGGTGAACCGATCAACTCGCCCGTCGCTTAACACCAAATCGTCGACACCGATCGACCCCGCGATCAACGATTCGGTGAAATCAAGCTGGATGTTCAAATCCGTCAATGGCAAGACCGATCCGTCGGTCGGTGTCACCGCGCTGACGCGCAGCGGCGTGGGATCGTAAAAGAACTTGACTGACAATTCCGACACGCCGTCGCCACCGGACGCCTGGGTGATGCTGTTGGCCGGCAACCGAATCGTCTGGACACCCTCGACGGTGACCGGCGAAGTATTGAATGTGAAATCAACGGTATTCGGATCCACGATCGTAAAGCCGTCGGCGGCGATTGAATTGACGATCAAATCCGAAGCGTTGACGCTGGCGACATTGATGGGATCTGAAAAATCGATCGTAAAGGTCGTCGGCGCCGTGTCAACGATCACGTTGGGCTGTGGTGAGACGAGTGTCGCGAACAATCCCATTCGCTGCAGCGTGCCCAGAGCACTGAGTCGCCCGCCTGTCACCGTTTTTCCGGTCAACGCCGGAACCGGATCAACACCAGATAAGACGGCGCTGCGCACTTGTCCATACGATGCGGCCGGGTCGATTCCCCAGGCCAACGCGGCGACACCGGCGACGTGCGGCGACGCCATCGAAGTCCCGCTCTTGGTTCCATAGCGATTCCCCGGGATCGTGCTGTAGATCGAAGATCCCGGGGCACCCAGGTCGACCGAGCTGCTGCCATAGTTTGAAAACGACGATAGGCCGTCCGAGGATGTCGTCGAAGCGACCGAGATAATATTGTCCAGGTTGTACGAAGCCGGATACGACCTCGCTGTATCGTTGTTGTAAGAATCGTTCCCCGCCGCCGCAACGAACAGCATGTCGGCTGATCGGTTGGCGGAAATCGCATCGTACATCGTTTGCGAGTAACCTCCGCCGCCCCAACTGTTGTTGGTCAGTCGGATGTTGATGCCATAGTCGCGTTTCATCATTGCGGCGTATTCAATCGCCTCGACAGCGTCGGACAGGTAGCCGCTGCCGCTGCTGCCCAGGAATTTGAGCGCCATGATCTTGGCATTCCAATTCACTCCAACGACTCCGGTCGCGTTGTTGCCGACCGCCGCAATCGTGCCGGCAACGTGTGTCCCGTGGCTGTTGTCATCCATCGGGTCGTTGTCGTTGTTGATGAAGTCCCAGCCATAGAAATCGTCGATGTATCCGTTTCCGTCGTCGTCGATTCCGTCCTCCGTACAAGTCCCCATGCCGCCCGGGCACTCCACCGGATTGACCCAGATGTTTTGGGCAAGATCTTCGTGGTTGTAATCGACGCCGGTATCGATCACGCCGACAACGATGTCACCAGTGCCGGTCGTCAGTTCCCAGGCTTCGGGCGCATCGATGTCATGGTCGTCGGCGTTGTCCAGTCCCCACAGTTGCGAGAACGATGGATCGTCGGGAACAACATCCACCGAAAGCCGATAATTTGGTTCCACCGAAATCACGCCGGGAGAATTCGCGAACGCATTCAGCATCGCGCTGCGGACAAGCAAGTCGTCAAATTCATAAAGCCGTCGCTCGATGGTTCCGGCGACTGAGATCAATTGCTTTGGGGGCTTCCGCAATAACCACGCTTGGGCGCTGGCCGCTGCGTCGCTTTGCGCCGGAGCTGTGCCGTCGACACCGCCGACGTGTTGGTGATCAACTTGCGACTGTCGATCAAATTGCACAACCCACTGACCTCGTTGGATTTCGAACGTTCGATCTTCCCAAAACACTGATTCGGTTTCCGGCAGCCCCGTGCCTGTGTCAACGGATGCCGCCACTGTCGCGTCCAATTCGGCGGCCAGCATCTGCCGCCTTTCGAGCACCTCCACTCTGGGACGCCGATGGGATTTTCGCGGATCAATCTTGCGTGCAGAAAGAGACCGAGCGTTAGTTGCGTGCATCCGGCGTGTCACAATAGCGCTTTGCGATGAGAAAGGAAAAGGAAGGAGTGTGGGTCAGGTTCGACGAGTCGGGTAGTTTAGCCGCGTTTGCGGATTTGCGATGCACATCGGCTGACAAAAATCCACGAAGGCGGGGATGAATTCTATTATTTTTCCCGGCCCCGCCGGCGTCCAGCTTGCGTGGCGAGCGCCAGTCGTTAAAGTCTATAGACCTCTACAAACTTCAGGCATCGGTTTTTCACCCTGCTTCTGACTCCGTGACATCCACCCACGCACAACTTGCCTACCAGCATCTTCGTTCGCGATTGATCGCCGGTGAATTTCAACCGGGAAGTCGCATTCGTTACGGGCCGGTCGGTCAAGAGCTGGGGATCAGCGCCACGCCGGTCCGCGAAGCAATGGGGTTGTTGGCCAATGAAGGGTTTGTCGAACTCGTCCCGCAGCTCGGCGCGGTCGTCCGAACGATCAGCCGCAATGAAATCATCGAGCTGTATGAAATGCGAGAAGCCATCGAACCCTATGCCGCGGCGAAGGCCGCCGAACGTGCGAGTGAATCGCAGATCGGTGCGATAGGCCGCGCGCTGAATCGGATGGAAATGCTTTCCCGTAAAGTCGCTAAGTCAAAAAGCAAGTTTGCCGGGAAGCGTGAAACGGCGGAATTCGAAAAGGCTGACTTGGGGTTTCATATGCTGGTCATCGACGCAACGGGTAATCAGACCATGTTACGATCCAGTGAAAGCTCCAATGCATTGGTCCGTGTATTCGCAACCGAGCGTCACTCCTACGACGCCGACATCATGAAATCGACGTGTGACGACCACGCGATGATTTGGAAAGCAATCGGGGCGGGACAACCGGATGCCGCCCGCGATGCAATGCAGCGTCACATCGCTGCTGGGCTTCAATTGACACTCAATGCAATCGAATCGAGAGAAACCAATCGATGGGAAGTTCAGTAACAGAAGAATCAGAAAACGGTTCCCTTGGCAGCACCACGCCGTTTTCGTTGCGCGGAATCGTGCCGCCGATGGTGACGCCGCTGAAGGCCCGTGATGAACTGGATCGGGACGGGTTGCAGCGGTTGCTTGACCACGTCATCGCCGGCGGTGTGTCGGGCGTGTTTATCTTGGGGACGACCGGTGAAGCGCCAAGTTTGAGCTATCGCCTGCGTCGTGAGATGATTGCCGAGTCCACTCGGATCGTCGACGGTCGGGTGCCCGTTCTGGTCGGCGTCACGGACACTGCATTTGTTGAAACTGTGACCTTGGCGCAATACGCGGCGGAATGTGGGGCCGACGCGGCGGTACTGACGACGCCTTACTATTTTCCGGCCGGTCAAACTGAATTGACCCGCTACGTTCGCAACATCGCGCCGCTGATCCCGTTGCCGCTGATGCTTTACAATATGCCGGGGCTGACGAAGGTTTGGTTCGAGATCGAAACGCTGAAGTCGCTCTCAGACATAGATTCCATTGTCGGCGTAAAAGACAGCAGCGGCGACCTGGAATACTTTGCAAAAGTATGTGGACTGAAATCAATTCGTCCCGATTGGTCGGTATTGATTGGTCCCGAAGCCCTGTTGCCCGAAGCGATCAAGTTGGGCGGCGATGGTGGTGTCAATGGAGGCGCCAATGTCATTCCATCGGTGTTCGTCGAATGCTATCGCGGATTGACGGAAAACGACCCCGATGCCGCGGCCGCAGCGCTGGAAACGATCATCAAGTTTCAGGAGATCTACGACATCGGAAAGTATGCATCTCGGCACATCAAAGCGACCAAGTCGGCGCTGTCGCTGATCGGCATTTGCGAAGATTTACCCGCCGATCCGTTTAACCGTTTTCTGGAGCCGGAGCGAGAACGTGTCGCGGCGATACTGCGGGCGATCAAGCTGAAGGATTTGAGATTTGAGATTTGAGATTTGCCCGTGCATTAGTTGGAGGCGGACTAGATGAAACGTTTCATTGGGATGGTGTTGCTGGCGTTGGTGGCGACGATGGGCAGCGCGGCTGGTCGTCCGAACGTTCTGTTTATCGCGGCAGATGATTTACGATGCGATCTTGGATGTTACGGGCACCCGCTGGTCAAAACACCCAACCTGGATCGGTTGGCGCGGCGTGGAACACAGTTCAACCGTGCGTATTGCGCACAAGCTCTTTGCAATCCGTCGCGCAGCAGTCTGATGACCGGTCGGCGTCCCGACACGCTGATGCAATACGATTTGGCCAAGCATTTCCGCGATGCGATACCCGATGTCGTCACGTTGCCACAGCATTTCAAGAATAACGGATACTTCTCTCAAAACATTGGCAAGATCTTTCACAATTGGCGCACTGAAATCCATGGCGATCCGGATTCGTGGAGCGTTCCTGCGGTCATGCACTATGATTCGCACCGCAACGACGAAGCAAAGGTCGATGGTGACTTGCCGCCCAACCTTGCCAAAGCCATTCGATGTGAATGTCGCGACGTCCCCGATGACGCTTACTTTGATGGTCGGATTGCGACGCTTGCCGTCGACGCACTCCGTGAACGCGCGGCAACGGACCAACCCTTCTTTTTAGCCGTCGGGTTCTGGAAGCCACACCTTCCGTTCAACGCACCCAAAAAGTACTGGGATCTTTACAATCGATCCGACGTCGCCGCACCGGAATGTCCCGGGTGGCCGACCGACACGCCGCGGATCGCCTGGCACAACAGTCAAGAGTTGTTCGGCAAGTCCAAGTCTGCGGAGTTATCGCCGGCGGATGCCCAAGAGCTGCGTCACGGATATCTGGCCGGGATCAGTTACATGGACGCGCAAGTGGGGCGATTATTGGACGAACTGGATCGGCTTGATTTAACCGACAACACTCTGGTCGTTTTTTGGTCCGACCACGGTTTCCAGCTCGGTGATCATACGCTGTGGTGTAAGACGTCGAACTTCGAATTGGATGCGCGCGTTCCGATGATCATCGCGCCGCCCGGCGGCGTTGCGGTGGGCCAGACGGAGGCGATCGTCGAGTTGCTGGATCTTTATCCGACGATCGCAAACCTGTGTGGACTGGACATTCCCGGTGGGCAGGAAGGTGTCAGTTTGAAACCGCTGATCGATGGTACGAAGTCGTCCGTCAAGCCGGCAGCGCTGACCCAGCATCCTCGTCCGTCTTATTACGGCAATTCAATGAAGGCCATGGGGCACAGCATTCGGACCGAACGTTTTCGTTACACGAAATGGCAATCCGTTGAAGACGGATCGCTTGTCGGGTCGGAATTGTATGACCATGACATTGACCCCGCCGAGTCGGTCAATCGTGTTAACGATCCGCGGTACGCCGACGACCTGTACCGATTGAAAATGTTGATGGTGGAACTTGCCGGGAAGGGTGTTGTAAACCAATGATTGCTGAGTCTTTCTTTACCGGACTCGATTGGCTGGTTCTGGTCGTCTACTTCGTGGGAATCCTTGCGATCGGCGCCATCTTTTGGCGTCGTAACAAGTCGTCGGATGACTTCACGGCCGGTGGTCGGGCGTTGCCGGGATGGCTGTGCGGAATGTCAATTTTTGCAACCTACCTTAGCAGCATCAGTTACCTGGCGCTGCCTGGAAAAGCCTTCGTCGCCAATTGGAATGCGTTTGCCTTTTCGCTTGCATTGCCGCCAGCCGCCTGGATCGCTGTTCATTTCTTTTTGCCGATGTACCGCGCCTCCGGTGAAGTCAGTGCGTATTCGTTGCTTGAGCATCGTTTCGGATTGTGGGCAAGATTATTTGCCAGTTCGTTTTACTTGTTGTTCCAGGTCGCGCGCATCGGCGTGGTGATGTATCTGATGGCCTTGCCGATGGCGATTCTGTTCGGTTGGGACATCCGCACGTTGATCCTGGTCACCGGGGTGATCGTCACTGCGTATTCATTCATCGGCGGGATCACCGCGGTGATCTGGGCCGATGCGATTCAGGCCTTTGTGCTGTTGGCGGGCGCTTTTCTGGCGCTTGCGATCTTGTTGATCGGAATGCCCGGCGGCCCGACGCAAGTGTTCGAAGTCGCTTCTGCGGAAAGCAAGTTTTCACTGGGAAGCATGTCTTTATTAGATGTGTCAACGCCAACGTTATGGATTGTGTTGGCGTATGGTTTGTTCGAAAATCTGAAGAACTTTGGCATCGATCAAAGCTACGTTCAACGTTACATCGCCTCCAGCAGTGATCGTGAGGCGGCGAAAAGTGTTTGGCTGGGCGCCTTGCTGTACGT
>JAGQPO010000391.1 GCA_020426665.1 Planctomycetales bacterium | reverse complement strand
GCGGCAAGATTCGGACGAGAATCCCATTTGTCAAAACCGTCGCTTCCGCCATTACGCTTGGCACCGGCGGGTCCGGCGGTCGCGAAGGTCCCATCGCACTGATCGGCGCCGGTTTCGGGTCGTGGATGGCGACGCGGCTGAGATTGTCAAATCGTGAACGCAGGGTCCTGTTGGCTGCCGGGATGGGGGCCCGCATCGGGGCAATCTTTCGCGCACCGCTGGCTGGGGCCGTGTTTGCCGGAGAGATCCTGTACAGTGATGCGGAATTGGAGGCCGATGTCATTGTGCCCGCCGCTGCCGCGTCGGTCATCGCCTATAGCGTTTACGTTCAATCATTGCCGGTCCCATCGAGGTTCGTTCCGCTGTTCGGCGCCGATCTGGAACACTCCTTCGTTTCGACCGTTCAACTTCCCGCGTACGCTTTGCTCGCAATCGTCTTGTTTGTGATGGGCGCCATTTACGTCAAGATCTTGCTCGGCTCCCAGGTCGCGTTTCGGCGGTTGCCAATTTTTGCACACCTGCGGCCTGCCATCGGAGCTGCACTCGCGGGGACCTTTGGCGTCGGGTTGTATTACTGGTTCGGAAGCAACCGGTATTTGCTCGGTTCGTTGGGTACCGGTTATGGACTGTTGCAAATCGCAGTGACCGCTGCCGGCCAGATCGGGATCTTCTGTTTGATTGCGATCGCTTTGGCAAAGATTGTTACGACATCATTGACCATCGGGTCGGGCGGGTCAGGCGGAGTCTTCGGACCATCGATGGTGATCGGCGGATGCACAGGCGCTGCGGTCGGATTGACGCTGCAGCGTGTCTGGCCGGACGTCTTCACCGAACCCGAGGCGTTCGCCGTCGTTGGCATGGCCGGTTTTTTTTCTGGAATCGCCCGGGCGCCGATTTCGACAATCATCATGGTGCGTGCGTTGACCGGCGATTACGGTTTGCTGTTACCGACCATGCTTGTTTCGACGCTGACATTCGTCTTGAGCCAACATTTTCGGCTGTATCAAAAGCAGCCTGCGACCCGAATGGAATCAATGGCCCACCGCGGTGACTTTATTGTCGATGTGCTGGAGGGATTGCAGGTTGCCGACCTGTATCAAAAGGACCGCAAAGTTATTCTGATTCCCGAAGGCATGACGCTCGATGGAATCGTTCACCGTCTTGCCTACACGCACCAACACTATTTTCCGGTGGTGGATGCCGACCAAAAGATGGTCGGCATTTTCAGCGACGATGATGTCCGAGCGTACTTGTATGACGATACGTTGTGGAATTTGGCAGTCGCCCGCGACATCATGGTGGACAACTTTCTGTTTCTGACACCCGATGACGACTTGAACACGGCGCTGCGACGATTCACATCGCACAATCTGGATGAATTGCCGGTCTTGGATCCTGACCAACCTGGCGTCTTTCTGGGGATGCTGCGACGCAAGGAAACCATCGCCGCCTACAACCAACGGTTGATGGAGTTGAAACAGGCGACCGAGGAGTGAATCGGTTGGCTGTTATCCGGTGACCAGCTTCAGCAGGTCACCGATGTTCCGATGCGACTCGATCGGGTGTCGTAGCGGAAGATCGGTTAACACTTCGTAGTGATTCTTGCGGCCGACACGTTCCCTGCGGATGAAACCGCCCTCCTCAAGATCTTGCACGACCCGCTGGACCGCCCGTTCGGTGATTCCGACACGCGTGGCGACCTCGCGTAAAACCATGTCTGGCTCGGCGTGCAGTACGATCAACACGTGGGAGTGGTTGGTCAAAAACGTCCATCTCGCCCCGGAATCTTTCGGTTTGACCTCGGCCTTTGCAATTTCCTTTGCGGCCGATTCGGAATCTTGGCTTGCCTTTCCGATTCGTTTGTTCTTCACGCCTGACTTCATAACGTCTCGGTCCGCCAAAAAGCTTGTTCCACCTGGGACTTGATCATCTCAAATGTAGGGCAAATCAGCGACGCCTTAAAGAAATAGGCAAAAAAATTCACGAAATTTTTGTCGCCTAAAAGCCCGTGTTTCCAGGGGCTTGAAGGCCATTGGCCCCAAATCGCGCTCAAGAACCGGGCGGGAATGCACGAACTACAATTGACGACAAATGTGTCGTGTATAACATGTCGCGTCATTGGGTTCGTGTTTCAGCTCTCCCCTGTCAAGGCAGCTCGTATGTTTCCGACCAGTTTACTGTTCCTGGCCGCCCCCGCGGCGCCGATTGTCACCGCAGCCCTGGTACCGAAATCGGTCGCCAATGCCTTACCGGCCAAGATGCGCCGCTGGGTCACCATGCTCACCACTGTTCAGCTGGCCGCCGCACTGGCCGCGACAGCATTGTTCAGCTGGAGATTGCTGACCACATCGGGCGCACCCGAGCCGATCGAATCACCTGCGTGGATGAATTCGGTCGGTGCGTCGATCTACTTAGACGGCGTCTCGTGTTTGATGTTTTTGATGGTCAGCGTCATCGGATGGATGATTTGCCGATATTCGATTCGTTATCTCGACGGGGATCCTTCCCAGGGAAACTATTTCCGCTGGACCGGATTCACTCTCGGTGCCGTATCGCTGATGGTCCTGTCGGGCAATCTGATCTTGTTCTTTGCCGCGTGGCTGATGACCAGTTTGGGGCTGCATCAGTTGCTCCTGCACAACCCCGGTCGGCCGGCTGCCCGTCGCGCCGCCTGGACCAAGTTTACGGTCAGCCGGATCGGTGATGGTGCACTGGCGATCGCGCTGATCATGATTTATTCAGAGCTGGGGACGTTACAGTTGAGCGAGTTGTTTGAATCGGTCGCGTCGAAGGTTCAAGCCGGCGTCAACCTGCAGGTCGCGGTCTTGTTGTTGGTGATGGCTGCTGCAATCAAATCGGCGCAGTTTCCGTTTCACACTTGGTTACCACAGACGTTGGAAACGCCCACACCGGTTTCGGCACTGATGCATGCCGGAATCGTCAACGCCGGCGGTTACTTGGTCGTTCGAACCTGCCCGATTCTTTCGGTGGCCCCCTGGGCTCTATCGATCCTTGCCATCGTCGGAGCCATCACCGCTTTCTTCGGCGCGATTGTGATGTTGACACAACCGAGCATCAAGAAGTCGCTGGCCTACTCCACCATTGCACAGATGGGATTCATGATGCTGCAGTGCGGATTGGGTGCGTTCTCGGCAGCATTGTTACACATCCTGGCACACTCGATGTACAAGGCGCATGCCTTCCTGGGCAGCGGCGGCGCGATTGCGGATCGTTCGTCTCTGGGCGGCAACGAGTCGATTCGAAATTCAAACGAGTTCCAGCTGGCCGTGACGGATAGCGATTGGAAAGCAGGTGCGATTGCCGCGGCGTTCTCGATTTGTTGTTTACTGGCATCACTTTTCTGTGTGGGCATTGATCCGGTGAACAAGCCGGGTGGTCTCCTGCTGGGCGCGATTTTGTGCTTGGCACTGACGCATTGGCTTCGCCTGGTCCATGCTTCCGGCGACCGATTGTTGGTATTGAGAGCTGCCGCGGTAACCGGATTGCTTTGTTTCGCATACTCAGGGTCACTGGGCATCGTCATCGGATTCAGCGCCGCGAGTGTATCCAGCGTGACAATTCCCATCGCCGGCTACGTTGCATTGGGAGCCGTCGTGACTGTCGGATTCGGTCTGATGTATTGGGTCGAACAAGGCGGTCCACATGCGAATTGGACTTCTAAAAAAAGCCGCTGGTACGTCCACGCGAGCAACGGCTTTTATGTCGACAGTTTTTTACGGCGGTTGGTGGGTTCGCTTGCCAACAGCTGAGTTTGTCCCTTTCCACGTTGTCCATCTGATCCATCATCACTGAACCGAGTTAGAAGAATGTCAACCATCCAAGTCGATAACGCATCATTTTCAATTCAGCGCCACGGGGACGTCTTTGCTCCGCCGGCCTATGACCAGCCGCACATTTATCGAAAGTTAGAAGAAACACTTGCGGACGTGGCGCAAGTCGTCTCGAAGGTTTGGCCGTTGCGTGACTACGTTGCAACCAATCCTTACGCCGGTCTTTCGTCAAAGACGTTTTCGGAGGCTCGATCGTTCCTGAAGATTTTCTCCGACTGTGAACTGTTGATGCCGATCGAATACTATCGATCGCAGTATGCGAAGGGGCGATTCACGATCGGGGATGTGCGCATTGCGATTGACGAGCAAATCGATCAAGGCATCGAAGTTGATCTGTCGGCAGATCAAGTGATGGGGATTCTGCGTGGAGCTGCCGGTGATGAACAGGTCACCGGTGATCAGGTCACCAAAGGAAAGGACTATCGTCCGATGCGGACGATTGCCGAATTTGCCGACAGGGTTTGCGATGAAGGCTGGGCGGAGATCATCGTGAACGAAATCGGCAAGTTTTGTTCAGCCCATTACGACCGGTTCCAGTCGACTTGGAGGAGCCCCTGGAGTGGTTTGCCTTTCTTTCAAGCATGGCGAAGCGCGGCGACCGTTGATTGCAATCCAGAGGTTTTAGGGTTGACCGGGTTTCGCTCGTTCGTCGCTGGGTTGCCGCATTCGCCGGATGCCGCGATCGCAGAACTTCTCTCCCGATTGCGAATTCCAACACCGCTGTGGGAGTGTTTTCTGTTGTGCCAGGTGTTCAGTATGCCCGGTTGGTGCGCCTGGGCAAAGTATCAAGACAGTGTTGATGAAACGTCCGCCGAGGAACATTTGATCGGATTGCTTGCCGCCCGACTGGCCTACGACGTGGCGCTGGCCGACCTCAAGGCACTGGCGATCAATTGGGACGCATTGGTTGGCGAACACTATGCAACGTTTCGCCCCAGCAAGCGATCGGACGCGGACGATTCGGCGATTCGAGCCGTCCTGCAACGGGCGACGGAAGTGGCGCATCGCAATCTGGTTCTCAGTCGGATTGCAACGGCTCAACCTGTGACACAGCCCCGAAAACTTGCGCAGATGGTCTTCTGTATTGATGTCCGAAGTGAGCCGATCCGTCGCCATCTGGAATCGGACACGCCGGAGATCGAAACATATGGATTCGCAGGATTCTTTGGGATGCCCATCGAATATGTGCCAATGGGGCAATCCCAGGGTGATCCCCAGGTCCCGGCGTTGACCAAGCCCAGCTTCAAGCTTCACGAAGGTTTGACGATCGATCAGGAACAAGACCAGTCAGCGTGGTTGGCGATGCGAAAGCGTTCGGGATTGTGGGCGAAGCTGTGGCAGAAGTTCCAGAAATCGGCGATCGGTTGTTTTTCGTTCGTCGAAACAACCGGATTGTTGTATTCACTGAAACTGCTGCGAAACGCGTCACCGCGACACTTCGATTCGTTGGAACAAGCAATCACTGTTTCGTCGAAGCCCTCGACCGGTCCCAGCATGCGTGGTCTCCAGCATCACGGTTGCAGCAAGTCCAACCAAGTCGATTTGGCTGAATCAATGTTGCGAAATCTAGGTTTGACCGATGGCTTCGCACGCCTTGTCGTGCTCTGCGGTCACGGCGGTCAGTCGAAGAACAATCCGTTGGCGGCGGGTTTAGACTGCGGTGCCTGCGGAGGCCATTCTGGGGAACCCAACGCCCGGTTTGCGGCCTTGTTGTTGAATCAACCGTTTGTCCGAAACGAATTGATCGAGAGAGGTATTGCGATTCCCGAAGATACGTATTTCCTGGCTGCGTTGCACAATACGACGACTGACGAGATTCGGTTTTTCGATGTTGATTCGGTGCCTAAGGCACACCAAGGCGATGTTCATGAACTGATCCAAAGCGCACAACGCGCTTGCATCCTGGCACGCAAGGAACGCGCCGTTGAACTTGGAAGTCGATCAGATGCAGATCTTTGTCGACGAGCGGTCGATTGGTCGGAGGTCCGACCGGAGTGGGGTTTGGCCGGTAACTCTACCTTTTTGATCGGTCCTCGATGGATGACCAAAAACGTCAACTTGGCCGGTCGCGTCTTCTTGCACAGTTACGACACCTCCCGAGATACCGACGGCATCGTCTTGGAAAAAATCATGACTGCACCAATGGTTGTCGCACACTGGATCAACATGCAGTACTACGCGTCGACGGTCGACAATCGTCACTTCGGCGCCGGTGATAAAACCATTCACAACGTTGTTGGTGGTTTTGGTGTCTTGTCCGGTAACTCCGGAGACCTGATGACAGGTTTGCCGATTCAATCGATTCACGACGGTGCCGGTTATCGGCACCTGCCAATGCGTCTGCAGGTGGTCATTGTGGCGTCACGAAAGTCCATCGATCGCATTCTTGACAAGCACCCCAACATTAAAGAGTTGATCGACAACGGATGGATGTACTTGTCGGCCATTGATCAGTCGCAGTGTTTTCACTACATGCAATCGAATTGGTCTGCCGCCGAATGTGGGACGGCCCCCAGATTCTCAAGTGGATCACGCATGTCACGGACTGTGGTACAACGTGAAATCGTTTGATCCCACAATCGGGGTCTGTTAGGGCACAGCCGGTTCGTTGCAACTGGCGCAGTGTAGTGCCCCCAGACCCCAGACCAGATCGCGACAATCGATACCAACAACTTCGACTTGCGGTGATTGTTGGCGCGCCAGGTCGCCTAGCAGTTCGATCGCGTATGAATCGGACTTGTCGCAACCGAAGGTCGGTACGAGCAGACGTTCGGGGCCGAGACGCAAAAAGTTACAGTAGCTTTCGGGAACCCGTTGGCCGTCGACGAAGCGCGCCGGTGGAATCGGCAATCGGTGGACGTCGACACTCGGCGAGGTCCGCCCGGCCCATTGGCGCAGCAATTCCTCGTTGGCTTGAAGTCCCGAATGATTGGGATCGTCCGGATCGTCACTGACCGCCACGACGACTGTTTCTTGGTCGATAAACCGCGCCAATTGATCGATGTGTCCGTCGGTGTCGTCTCCGACCAGCCCGCCGCCGTCGACCCAGACGATTTCGCGTGCGCCGGCCAGATCACGGAGCCGGTTTTCGATCTGCGGTTTCGTCCAGCCGGGATTGCGGGTGTCGGTCACCAGACAACTGGTCGTCGTCAACAGCCGGCCGCTGCCGTCCCATTCCAGCGCGCCGCCTTCCAGGCACAGTCCGCCTTCGACGCGGGGCCAGTTTGCATCGCTGATAATCGATGCGGTTGCCCGATCATCGGCATCCCACGGCGGATATTTGCCGCCCCAGGAGTTGTAACGCCAGTCGATCGCGTATTTCTTCCCGGATTCGTCCACGACAAAGGTCGGCCCATAGTCTCGGATCCAGCTGTCGTTGGTTTCGATGTCGACCCAGGTGACGCCGGCCATCTGTTCGAGGCCGGCTTGGCCACGCAAATGACTTGCGCCGATGACACGAACCGGGACGGCCGCGGCAATCGCGGCAATGAAATTGCGAAAGCAGCCGGGGATCGGTTGGAAATGCCCAGGCCACGTTTGGGGGTTGTGTGGCCAGGCAATCCAGACGGCGCGCTGCGGCTGCCACTCGGCGGGCACGCATTTGGCCGAACAGGGGTGCATGGTTGCGGCCTTTATTCGGCTCGAATTTCTTCTTTGACCTTCTGGACAAAGTGTGGCGATTTCCCGCCTTTGCTGAGTTCCTTGGCGCGTTTGTCGGCTTCGCCTTTCTTATCGAAATCGAAGACAGCAACGCGTTTCAGGTTTTGGCTAAAGACACCCCAGTACAGACGCATCCGGACGTTTTCGGTCGCCTTGGTTCGCTTGCTGGATTTTTTCTTTTTCGAAGCGAGTGCCTTTTCGGCAGCTTCCGCCTCGGCAGCTTTTTCGGCTCGGCTGACGACCTTACGGGCCATGGATGGTCAGGGGCTAAAGGGGGAAAATGGTGTTCAGGCGATTGCCTTCATGGAATTTGGCCACGTAGGTTAGCAATAACCGCGAACAATCGCCACTCCCGTACGGGGCGGGTCGTCGGGTTTTTGCACGGGTGCTTGATCCGAACCTTGGGAAACGGACTTTCCCAGCGAACTGTGCCGCCGAATCGGGCCATCGTGCCGTTGCCGCGAAGCCGCGCGGCGGTTGGATGCAGCGGCATCATGGTGGGATTAGTGCCTAAATAGGCCTCACAATCCCGCGGGTTGCCACCCAAACGGACCATCTGTGGAAATGATCGCTACCCGTAAACGGTTCTGTCGCGTATGCTTGCGTTTTAACAGGAATACTCTGTGGTCGTGACGCCGGTAGATTTTCTCCGTCGGCAGTCGAGATTTGCGGTGTCTATGGTCGAATTTACCAGCCGGCAAATCCTCGCCCGCCCGAGCCACGATCACAAGAGTCGGATATCAACGATCGGAGAGTAGCAACGATGCAGGTTAGTGTCTCAGCTCGCCATGGCAACCTTCAGCCGGGTGACCAGGAATTAGTTCAAGAGAAGGCCATCAAACTGAGGCGTCTTTATGACCGGGTCAACGCAATTGAAGTAACGGTCGATCTGGAACACACCGATAAACCTGTGGTCGAAATCCAAGTCTCCATCGAACATGCCGGCGAATGTGTTGCCACCGCGGAAGCGACTACGGTCATCGCAGCGCTGGACATGGCGATTCCGAAGGTGGAGCAGCAGCTCCGCCGAATCAAGGAAAAAAAGACCGGCCATCGCGCCACCGGACACAAGCACATTGAAACCCCGACCAGCGACGAGTAACCAGCCTGCGACGGCTCCGAACTCGTTGTGCTGGACGATCTCACTTAACTGAAATTCACATCCCATGAAGTTTGCAGATTTCATCAGCACGCAGTCAATCAAAGCGGAACTCCAGGCCAAAACAAAAGAGCAAGCGATCGAAGAGCTTGTTCAGTGCCTACTCGATTCAGGCGAGATTGACGCTGACCAACGCGACGACATTGTTGCGGCCATCATGAAACGCGAAGAGCTCGGTTCGACCGGAATCGGTCGAGGCGTGGCGGTTCCGCACACCAAGCACCCCAGTGTTCAAAAGCTGGTTGGCACCGTCGGTGTCAGCGAAGAAGGCGTTGACTTTGATTCGCTTGACGGCGAACGAGTTCAATTGTTTTTCCTCCTGATCAGCCCTCCGGAACGGCCCGGCGACCATTTAAGAGCACTAGAAAACATCTCGCGCCAGTTGCGTGACGAAACGTTTTGTCGATTCCTGAAGCAGAGCAAATCGGCGGATGACATCAGCCAATTGCTGCAAGAAGCCGACGACAATCAGTTCGCGACCGGCTGATTCAGCTCGCTGAATCGACGCCCTCGTGCTCGCAATCCATCAACACCTGACTAAAGAACCGCTTTTTGCATGTCAAAAGCGCATTGCCGAACCGTTGTTGTTTCCAACCCGCAGGGGCTGCATGCACGCCCCGCGGATTTGCTGGTCAGGCTTGCCAACCAGTTCGGATCAACAATCTTGATCGGTCGCGGCGGTGAAATGGTTGACTGTAAAAGCATCCTCTCCCTCCTCACCCTCGGTGCCGCACTCGGTACCGAATTGTCTCTGTCTGCTGAAGGTGACGACGCCGAAAACGCGATCGATTCGATCGAGCAGTTCTTTCTGCGCGGGTTCGATGAACCCGGTGCAGAGAACTCGGATTCCGCCATCGCCGGCTGATTAACTACCGAACATTTTTCCGCTCGAAGATTTGCCACGACGGTGATCTTCCCAACCCGAACAACCAACCTCTCGATGGATCGGTTTGAACTGCCCGAGCCTCAGTGCCCGGTGCGCCATATCGCGAACCAATGCTCATCAATGTTGCCACCTTCCAACGAAGGCGACATTGGTGATCACGATTTCTCTTCGCGCGATCATCGCACCCCGCGGCCCGTGACAGTTCACCGTCGGTCCCTCGGTTTACGATGGTCGAATTACAAGGCATCCCCGTTTCACCTGGGGTCGCGATCGGCCCAGCCTTAGTGCTGGATGCTGCCGGTTATCGAATCCCGCGTTCGCTGCTCGCCGCTGATGAAGTGGACGCAGAATCCGCGCGGCTGCGCGATGCCGTCGATCGAGTTTCGACTCGCCTGGAATCCAATCGGCTGGAAACCGCTGCCGTGGCCGGTGAGCACACCGGCGATATCTTTGCCGCGCAGCTGCAAATGCTGCACGACCCTCGATTGCAGGCCGAACTGCGTCGTCGAATTCAACACGAACACCAGTCCGCCGCCTACGCCGTCAGTCGCGTGCTGCATAACTATGCCGCCGCACTGCGTCGGTTAGAAAACCCGCTGTTGGCCGATCGCGCCGAAGACGTGTTGGATATCGAGAAACAATTGCTGCTTTCGCTCGGTGCCGTCTCGGAAAGCCCGCTGGCCGATTTGAACGAGACGGTCATTATCCTTTCGCACGTGCTGACCCCCAGTGAAACGGCGAATCTGAATCGCGAATTTGTTCGCGGATTCTGTACCGAAACTGGCGGCCCCGGCGGCCACACCGCGATCGTTGCCAAAGGGCTGGAATTGCCCGCAGTGGTCGGCATCGGAAGTTTCCTGGATCGTGTCGGCGACAACACCAAGGTGATCGTCGACGGTGACCGAGGCCGCGTTATCCTGGACCCCGATCCGGAAACTCTGGCGAGTTACAAAAAGCGTTTGAAAGAACGCCGGTCGCTAACCGCCAAGCTTTCGGAACTGCGCGATCTGCCGGCCGAAACCATCGACGGCACGCCGATGCGGTTAAGCGCGAACATCGAGTTCCCGCACGAAACCACGACGTGCATCGAACGTGGCGCCGATGGCATCGGACTTTACCGTACCGAATTTCTGTATTTATCCAGTACCGAAGAGCCTAGCGAAGAAGACCATTACCAGGCGTACAGCCAAGTGGTGCGTGAAATGGACGGACGTCCCGTCGTGATTCGCACGCTTGATCTGGGCGCCGACAAAATGGGCTCGCGTCCCTTGGCCGAAAACGAACACAATCCCTTCTTGGGACTTCGCAGCATTCGGCTGTCGCTCCGCAACCTGGATCTGTTTCGGCCACAGCTTCGCGCGATCTTGAGGGCTGCGGTGCACGGTGACATTCGTGTGATGTTTCCACTGATCACGACGCTCGCCGAACTTCGCCAGGCCCGTATGTTGTTGAACGTCGTGGCGGAGGACCTGGAGGAATCCGGTACGCCCCACCGCAGCAACATCCCCGTCGGCATGATGGTCGAAGTCCCCGCGGCGGTTGTGATGTTGGATCGGTTCGTCGAAGAAGTCGACTTCTTGTCCATCGGTACAAACGATCTGGCCCAGTACACGCTGGCGGTGGATCGTAGCAACGAATACGTTGCGGACCTTTATCAGTCGAGCGATCCGGCCGTGTTGCGATTGATCGCCCGCTGCGTCGAAGTGGCCAGAGACCACAACCGGCCGCTTTCAATCTGTGGCGAAATGAGCAGCAATCCGGCTCGCGCATTGTTGTTGCTCGGCATGGGCGTGCGGCATTTAAGCGTTCCACCGTCGTCACTGTTAAGGGTCAAAAAAGCCGTCCGCTCGGTCTCGATTCAACAGTGTGAACAGATCGCCGAGCGAGTCATGCAGCTTGAAGCCGCGCGAGACGTCGATCTGTATCTGCTCGACCGACTTGGCGAATACGTTCCGGAGTTGATCGTGAATTAGAAGCGCCTTGTCTGCACCGGAAAAGCGACCGGACCATCCGTCGACGAAAAAAATCTATTCATCTTTCTGATTCATGTCCCCACCCGAATCCACCACTACCTCTACGCAAAGCGAGTCCAAAACGGCGGAACCGCTTCGGCTGCGTTATCGGGTTCGATTCGCAAAAACGGGACTACTTCGTTGGACCAGCCATCGCGACCTGGCACGCCTGTGGGAACGCTTGGTACGGCGGGCGCAATTACATCTGTCGATGACCGAAGGTTTCCATCCGAAACCTCGAATCGGATTCCCTTCGGCGCTGGCACTTGGCGTCAGCGGTGAAGACGAAGTCGTCGAACTGGATTTGGCCGAGCGGCTTTCGGCACCCGAGTTGTTGCGCCGACTGACGCAAGACGATCAACCGGGACTAAGCATCAAAAGCGTCCAGTTGTTGCCCGACGGCAGCGGCAAAGCCAAGTTGCTACGCACCGACTACGTCATCACGATGCCCGATCCTGACTTGGACGCCCGGCCGCCGGACCGAGATGCGATTCGAGCAAACATTGCGGAGCTGATGAATAAAGAGGCGGTCACCGTCCAGCGAAAAAACAAGTCCGCGTCCTTCAATGTCGCCGAACAAATTATTTCGCTTTCGATTCTCGACGCAATCGAACTGTCGATGGCCGCCAGCGACGCGGCAACCCTGAAACCGACCGATGTGCTGGATCTGATCGGATGCTCCGATTGGATCTCGCACGGGTCACAAATCACCCGAACAGAAGTGGTTTTGGAACGCGAGTTTCAAACCACGGATCCCGAATTTTTAGCACACGCAAACCAAATGCCGCACGTCGGCCAGTCCACCCAAGAGGTGCCAAAATGAAACGCGAAATGTTGATGAACGTTCTTCAACCCGAAGAAAGCCGCATCGCAATCTTAGACGACGGAAAACTGGAGGAGTTGTACGTCGAACGTAAGAGCGTCGAAGCCTTTGCCGGGAATATCTATCGTGGAAAAATCGTCAACTTGGAACCGAGTATCCAAGCGGCATTCGTCGACTTTGGCGTCGGCCGGAACGGGTTTTTGCACATCAGTG
>JAGQPO010000390.1 GCA_020426665.1 Planctomycetales bacterium | reverse complement strand
TTACGCCTGGCAAAACGTGATCCCGGAGTCGACTTCAACGGAAATGGGCAAGCCGAAATGTTAACCCAGTCCGTCATCAGGAATTGAAAGTCCGCAGCATTTTGCGGCCTTTGTAAAGATTAAATAGGTCGCCGGCGGTCATCGGGCGGGTGCGTCCTTCGGTGGCATGGTCAATCGTTTCCAGTCCATCGGTAACGACGACGCACCGTGTGTTTTCACGCGATGCCGTAAACACGCCGGCGCGCTCGTCCAGAAACAGACCCAGCAACGCCGGTTTCAAGTCTTCGTACCCGAGGTGTTGAAGGTGTTGCTGGAACGTTTCCATCGCTCTGATTTGCGCATCGTTCATCGCATCGGCCGGAACCGAGAAGATGTCTTCGTGTTCGGCGTGCCAGCCTGCGTAGATGGAAAAGATGTCGTCGACCGGCATGTCGGCCAGATCGCAAGCCATGGTGTAAACGGCCGGTCCGGTCATGCCAATGTTGCTGTAGTTGCGATCTCCCATGTTGTATTCGAACCGCACCAACGTCACGTCGACCGGATCATCAAAGCTGGGCCACAGCAGCCGGCGCGCGGCGACAACTTCGACGCCCGTCGGCGGCACGCCCATCTGATGAGGTTGGCTGAGCCATAGTGCCATTTCCGCTTCAGCGGTCGCGTCGTCGGTTCGATAGGTTTCATCGATTTCGTCTCCAAAACCGAGTTCATCCGCATAGGCGATCGCGCGAAGTCGCGCGGCAGGGTCGGCGGCCATTTCGATCAACCGTTTTCGGCCTTCTTCATCACCAAGTTTGGCCAGCGCGCCGGCGGCCTCGCATTGCACGCGGCGGTGTCGCAAGTTGACGGTCTGGTTCAGTTTTCCGATCGCGGATTCTTCACCGATCAACGCCAGCGAATCGCACAGTGACACGGCCAATGCGACGGCCTCCGCCAACCGCTTCTGGACCGTCGGTACGTCGTCACCAAAAGCGCGCGGGTTTTCTTCAAAGAACCCGAGTCGGCTGGAAACTTGACCCAGGATTTCGGATAGCACATCAACTCTGTCGGCGGCCGGATGCACGTCGACTCGGCCTTGGCGGACAAGGTAGTTTGCCAGGTCCAGGATCGATGCGGCGAGGGCGGGTTCGGACAAACACTGCAGCGCAGCCGGAAAGAAGGCGTCGACGTCCCAATCATTGTGCTGCATCAGCGGACTGAGCATTTGGGCGGCGTCCATCCAATCCGACGGAGGACGATTGCGGAGCACATCCACCAGGACTTCGATGGCGGCTGGCAACCGCGATAGTGTCAACAGGTGCAGCAGCAAATGGCGATTTGAAGCCTCGGCCGGAAGCGTTTCGTCAATCCTCGCAATGAGATTCGGGGACAACGAACGAATGATTTCGATCGACGTTTCCGATCGGTCTTTGACAAGCAAGGTGTGGACGACGTGCAACAGCGCGCCGATGATTGCCGGATCCGACTGTCGAAGTTGTTCGGGCCGGTCGGCCAGATTCGCCAGGATCGTGACCGCCGAAGCGGCATCCCCCGCAGCAAGCTCGCGAAGACGATACCCGGCGGCGACCGGGTCGGCATCGGCGCCCAAAAGCGATGAAACAATCTGCTGAATCGACACGGCAAAATAGTCCGGGAAAGCCAGAAGGTGGAAAGACAATCGAGGAAGGCAATCGATAAGTGTCGACGCGATGCAATTGATTGTCGACCCGTGGAATGACGGTGGCCGTTCTTTGTTTCAGCTCTTCTCGGGCGACTGTGCCTCGGGCGACTGCGCCGGAAGCCGTGTATCGTCTTCCGGCACGAGCGCCATGGCCTTGGCATGGATTTCAATTCTCGCTGCTGCACGGCGTTCGTTCTGCCGCCTAAGCTCCTGGATTTCTTCAATTGTTCTCGGCTGCACGCCGAAACCCGGCGGGACGAACTCGGCAGGCTGTTCGTCCGGTTGGTCGGCTTTCTTGCCGTCGGAGGCATCTTCCTTTTCTGTGCCGTTATCCGGTTCCGGTATCGCTTTTTGGGGAACGACCAATTCTTCGAAGATGATCCCAAAAACCTCGTGTTCGGCCGGCTCGGCGAATCCGATTTGTGTGACGGGAACAGACGAAAGCACGGCGATCGCAGCGGCGGCAACGTCCCCGACCTGGACCTCGCCGCTGCTGATTCCTCGATAGCGCCCGCGAAACACAACCGTCGGGTCGTTGACGTAATGGGACAACAAGACAAGGTGATCACGATTGCCCTGTCGCGAAATTGTCTGGATACATCGGCAGAGCAGGATCGGATCGGGGTTTGTCTTCAGCGTTTCAAGCGCAAGGTTCAATCCGATGTCCATTTTCCATTGCAACGCCAAACGCAACACCTGTTCGCGGACGTTGATGTCACTATCCGTCATCCACCCGGCCATCATTCGCATAAACGGTTTGCTGAAAGCGACATCGTTACGAAGGTCGTTGGCCTGGTAGGACTGTAGAATCGTGACGACGATCGCATCGTATTGCGGACCGGCATCGAAATTGGGCTCACTCATCGGCAACAACAAGGCCAACAAATCGATCCGCTGCGGCATCTCACGAGCCCCGACGCCTCGCTCGATCAGCGTTCGCCGTACCCGAGACAACCCGATCGAGAGCTGTTGTGGCGTGCCGCCCAGGGACTCGACCAGATAGGGATGTTCGCGATACAGGTCCACGAAAAGTTCACGGACGCGCGGAGAATCACCAAACCACTTTTCCACCTCAGGCCAATTGTCCAGATCCGCGTCGCCGCCTTTAAGAAAATTGTGAATTCGGGTTTCCAAGTCTTGCTCGGCGAGCGCCTCGATGATGTGATCCAACCGATCGATTTGTTCGACGTCGCTGCTTTTGCGGCGGCAATCCCGCAGCATGGGCAACACGGTATGCCCCATCACGAAAATGCGTTCGGACGCCAATTCCCGAATCGTAAATTGGTCACTGCGAAGGTCCTCGGTGAGTTGCCTGACCTGGTCCTGGTCGACTTCGGATGCTGCCGCGCCTTCGGGCGGAGATGCTCCGGGGGAGTCCTGGCAATACGCGTTTTGCTCCACCACTACCCCCCGGATGAGAAGGGTCGCAACGATAACTAGCCAAATCATCACCGCCGGCGGCCGCGATCGGCCAGCGGATGGCTGTCGGTGAGAAAATGGAGGGATCATGCCGTTGGGTGGGTCCGTTGGAGACGGCGAGCCGTCGCATCAGTACGTTTTCACTTGTCGATTCTATATCGTCCAGCTACTCTGTGGGGAGTGACATTTCGGTCGATCTTTCGTCCGGAACGTATTTCATGGGATTTACGGCCACTTGCAGCCCTTCTGCTAAAGAGCCATGCAAACAAAGCACACATCTGGTGACAGCACGTCGCCATCAACAATGACGCCCGCCGATTCGGGGTCTCGCAACCTTTCCGGTGAGATTGCCTGCGAAAGGTCACCGGACAATGCCGGCAATCTTTCTGGCGGCAACGTCACCACGAACGACCGTGGAAACTCCCATTCGTCGTCCCCATCGCGCCCGGCAGACCTGTCGACCCAATGCGTTCACGCAGGGGAAGCCCGACAAAAGGATTCCGGAAGCATCACGACGCCGATCTATACGGCGGCAACGTTTACGTTTGAATCGACCGACGACTTGCTGCGGTTCGTCAACGGCGAAGAGCAGCGTGATGAATACGGTCGCTACGGCAATCCGAACGAACGAAGTGTGGAAGCCAAAATCGCTGCGTTGGAAAAGTGTGAACAAGCGATTGTTTACGGCAGTGGCATGGCTGCGATCGTCGGATTGTTAATGACAAAGTTATCCGCCGGCGATGAAATTGTTTTCTTTGACCAGTGTTATCACCGCAGCCGCGAGTTCTGTGCCAAACATTTGGCGCGGTTCGGCGTCGTGACCCGTCAAGTGACGACCGGTGATTACGAGGCGATGGAAGCGGCCATCAATCACAACACGAAAATGTTGGTCAGCGAATCGCCGACGAACCCGCACTTGTCCGTCATCGATTTGGAAAAATTTGCCGCGGTCGGAAAAGCCAACGAAGTTGAGACGTTGATTGATGCGACATTGGCAACCCCGTACAACATGAACCCCACCGAGTACGGTATCGATTATGTGTTGCACTCGGGGACCAAGTACTTGGGCGGTCACAACGACTTGATCGCGGGCGTAATTTGTGGACGGAATGAACAATTGGAATCCGTTCGCAAGATGCGCGGGATCTTGGGAAACATCAATTCTCCGCACAACATGTATCTGTTGGAACGTGGATTGAAGACGTTTGAATTGCGGATGCAACGTCAAAACGAAAACGGACTGCGCGTCGCCCGATTCCTTGAATCGCACCCACGCGTCGATCGTGTTTACTACCCTGGCTTGGAAAGCCATCCCACACACGCGATCGCTGCCAATCAAATGCGAGGATTCGGCGGACTGATCACCTTCACGATTCGGGATGCCGATTGGAAACAAACCGCGAATATCGTTGATGCGGCACGGATACCACGCATCGCGCCCAGCCTTGGCGGCGTCGAATCGCTGATCGAACAACCTTTGGTGATGAGCTATTTTCATTGCACTCCCGAAGAACGCGTACGCTTTGGGATCGATGACAACATGATTCGCATGTCTTGTGGCATCGAAAATGGCGACGACTTGATCGCCGATCTGGAACAGGCTCTTTCGGTATGAGCGATTCGTCTGACCAAGGGTACGCGTTTCGTACTCGCGCCATCCATGTGGGCAACGAAATTGATCCGTCCACCGGTGCCGTGGTTCCACCGATTCATCTGGCCAGCACCTTTCGCCAGCCCGGCGCGGGTGAATGGGGACAGTTTGATTACTCGCGCAGCGGCAACCCGACGCGCAGTAATCTGCAATCCACGCTCGCGTCACTTGAATCGGGGGTCGGTGCCTTAGCTTTCTCAAGTGGCATGGCGGCCATTCACTGCGTCACGATGTTATTGGAAAACGGTGATCATGTGGTTGCCGGTTGTGACCTGTATGGCGGCGCCTATCGATTGCTGCATAAAATCTGCAATCGCAGCGGCATCGATGTGACGCTGGTCGACATGACCGATGTGGATGCCGTCGCCGACGCGATTAACTCGCGAACCAAACTGATTTGGGCCGAGACGATCGGCAACCCGAGATTGACGATTCCAAATCTTCCCCGTTTGGCGACGATCGCAAAAGAGAACGACGCAATCATCGGGGTCGACAACACCTTTGGCACACCGGCGCTGGTGCGTCCGCTGGAACACGGTATCGACATCGTGATGCATTCGGCAACAAAGTACCTTGGCGGTCACAGCGACTGCCTGGGCGGAACACTTGCCGTTGCCGACCAAGAGTTGCTGGATCGGTTGTACTTCATCCAAAACGCGACCGGCGCCGTACTGGATCCGCTGAGTTGTTTCCTGATCAGTCGCGGGCTCAAGACGCTGGATCTACGAATCCGCGAACAATCCAAAACGGCATTGGAACTTTCCAAGTGGCTGGAGCAGCACCCGAAAGTCCGCAGTGTGCTTTACCCGGGGCTTGAAAGTCATCCTCAACACCAAGTCGCCGCAGCGACTTTGGTCGGCGGTTTCGGCGCGATGGTGACGTTCGAATTGGATGCCGGAATCCAGCAGACGGCAAAGGTTTGTGAATCGACAAAACTGTTCCACTTGGCGGTCAGCCTTGGTGCAGTGGAATCGCTGATCGAACAACCCGCCACGATGTCACACGCCAGTTACGATGCCGCCGACCGGGCCAGATTTGGAATCAGCGACGGGCTGATTCGTTTGTCCGTAGGCTTGGAATCGTTTGAAGATTTACAGGAAGATTTGGCCAGTGCGATCGGTGAAAACTGATAGGCTTGCAAAGTTCGTGTCGCTAGTGAATTTTGGGTAGGAAAATTCTGGGTAGGAAAATGTGTAGCGGAATGACGCCGCGACACCGCCTCTGCAATTTTCTTACCCCCGATTTTCTTACCAAACCATGATTACTTCAGCGGGTTTTCGTACCAGACGACGTTGTTCGTTCCGCGTCCTGCGTTCAGTAAATCCTGGTCGCCGTCGCCATCCATGTCGACCGATCGTAGGTCGTAGCTTTGTTGATGGGTGTCAATCACGTGATGGGTGAAGTTGCCCTTGCCGTCGTTTTCGTACCACATCACCCGCTCGCTGCCGTAGCCGCACGTTGCCGCGTCCAGGTCGCCGTCGGCGTCGAAATCGGCAACCGTCAGACTGTGGGGAAATTCGATCTCGGTATCGATGTTATGGATCTTCCAACTTGGATTCTCAAACCACAACACGCCAACGCCATGTCCACGTGACGCGACCCAGTCGACTTTGCCGTCACCGTTGACGTCGGCCGGCAAGATGTTGGTTGCCGCGGTTTGGTTTTCCGCCAAGATCACTTTCTGCCAGGGGCGATCAACCTTTTCCTTGCCAGGGTTCTTCCAGAAGGCGAACCAATTTCCGTCGGCAAATGGCATTCCTTTGGCACCCACGGCGATTTCTTTCCATCCATCGCCGTCGATGTCGCCGGCCCCCATGTAATGGCTACCTCCCCGCGCGTCGCCGTCGGCAAAGACATGCCGATCCCACGACGGTGCGGTTTTCGGGTCCGCAGGACGACTGAACCAGGCCATCGAATCCGCCAGACCTTTCTGGGGCTCAAAGTTGTTGATCACCAAATCGTCGATGCCGTCGTTGTCGATGTCGCTGCGCAGCAGACAGTGGATGCCGGTGATCTCGTTATCGATGCTTCGAGCCTTCCACGGGCCTTCGGCCGCTTTTTCCGGACCGGGGTTCTCCAGCCAAAACGGATGATCACTGGCAAGTGTACCCGCCCAATCCATGTCGCCATCGCCGTCGGCATCGATCGGTGCGGAGTGAATGCAGGCCCCTCGTTCTTCAAAGCGATGCAACACGATTTCCTGGTCCCACGTCGGTGCAAGGAACAGGCTGACCTTGCCTCCGATGCTGGTAATCACGTCCATCAATTTGTCCCCATTGACGTCAATCGGAATCGCCGTGTTGCAGTGCCCTTGCTCGGTGACGATGTGTTTTTTCCATGGACCAAGTTCCGCAGCCAACGTCCGTTCCGTCTTCACGACGGCAGACAACAGAATCAACAGGGCAAGTGATCGGTGAAGAAGCATGGAGACAACTTGTGAAAGCGGCGAAGGACGAACTCGGAAAATAGAAGGTCAAAGAATGGAAGGTCAAAATGTCAGTCAAGAGATCGAATTTAGTCGTCGCCTAAACATCTTTTGACCCCACATCTTTTGACCTGCCCACTTACTTGATTGGCGAGTAATCGGTTGCCGTCATGTAGACGCTTTCCGGTTTTTTGGCCAAACCACCGACTCCGGATTCCGCTGCGGCTTTCTTCCAGGCCGGGTCTGACCCGAACGCCTGCCAAGAAGCCTTGGCGGCGGCGGGACTTTCGTGTTCGATGATGTAGATCAATGTGTCCGCCGAATCAGGCGCGTCGGTGGGATGCCAGTAGCCGACGGATTTGATGCCGTGTTTTGCGAACAGAGCAATGGTGTGGTCGCGGAATCGCGCGTCGAGTTTGCCCAGCGTGCCTTCGCGAGCTTTATAGATCCGCAACTCAAACACGTCGTCTTCATCGCCATCGGCATTGTTGTACTCGGGCGAGTAATCCGTGGCCTCCATGTAAACCGATTCCGGCGGCTTGGCCAGTCGACCGACACCGGACTCCGCAGCCGCCTTCTTCCACTCAGGGTCTTGAGAGAACGCTTTCCAGGACGCAGCGGCAGCTTCTCGGCTTTTGTGCTTGATCACATAGATCAACGTGTCTTTCGATGCGGCTTCGTCGGTGGGAATCCAGTAGCCGATCGATTCGATGCCATGTTTCTTGAACAACCGCATCGTGTGATCGCGGAATCGCGCGTTGAGCGCGTCCAGTTTGCCTTCGGCCGTTTTGTACGTTCGTAATTCATAAACGTCGGCCGACGCCTTGGATGCAGAAAGCAACACTGATGCAGTGATGCAAAACGCGAGGAGGCGGCAGGTCGCAAGGATGCTGCCAGAGTTCGAAGGGGATTTCATGGCGTGCTGTGGGCTTGATAAACGGAGGGTTGAAACGGGGGAAAAGGGCAGCCAAAGGATACCAAGTCCGGCGCAGTAATTCCCGCGGAATCAGACGACAGCGCGCAATCAATTCGACACCACAAGTAGTGTGGTCGATTCGATGGCGCATTGTCGCTTTGATGTCACACGATCGCGTGAAACCCGCCAAAATGCGTTGTTTTTCTGTTTGGCATAAGGCATGCGTCCGTGAAACACGCAGGGGCCAATAACATCACCCAACTTCACGGAGACCCAGCGATGCTGATTCGCCTGTTCGCCATTCCGGCCGCTTTTTTCGCCTTTGCCGTTTTCACGGCGACCTGTTCCGCCCAATACCAAGTCTATCCGGCCGTCGGGGGTTACGGTTCGAATTCATCGTGTCCCACCGCGCAGCGGTACCAAAGCCAGGGTTATGGCGACACGTATCAATCGTATCGACCCAGCCTGCATCACGGGCACTCTGTTTCGCACCACGCCGATGTGATCAAGTTGGATGATTGGGCTGA
The DNA here is from genome assembly GCA_020426665.1 of Planctomycetales bacterium. Taxonomy (GTDB): domain Bacteria; phylum Planctomycetota; class Planctomycetia; order Pirellulales; family Pirellulaceae; genus Stieleria. The sequence continues at coordinate 2,286 of JAGQPO010000390.1, read as the reverse complement.
CAAACTTGCCGAATCGGCAAAGCATTTACATGAAGACGCCCATCAGCTCGGCCAGGACTACGAACATTCCGAAGGCATCGAGGCTTCGGTGGCGAAACTTGATCGGCTGAACGAGCACATGCATGAAATTTTGCACCACGCGGCGGATCGCCAATACCTTTCGGCATCCGAAATCCGACACGTCAGCAACGACGTCGCGCAGGTGCGTCGATTGGCGGTGGTGCTGGACCGCGAGTTGGAGCATCAGAGGTTTGACGGTGCCCGCACGCAAGACTTTCATGCGCTCGATCACATGCGTCAGATTCTTGCCGGCGAGGTGTTTCCGCTAGTCCGTAACATGGAATTCGAATTGGATTTTCGAAGCACACCGCATCATGATTCGATGGACTATCATCACGGACACGATGTCCATTACTTCGGGCACTAGCGCTTCGTCCAAGTTTTTTGGGGTAGCGGAACTCGTCAAGAGTTTCGATTTGTCCGGCCTCGAAAGTCTTGACGACTTCCGCTACTGTCCCAACCCTAAAATCAAAGGTTAACGGACTCACCAATCCTTATGCCCGCACAACTACAACCCGTATTGGTCGGCTTGATCGCGTTCGGGGATCGTCAAATTGTACATGTCGTGAATCAATTGAATGTCGCATTCACGCTGGTTGACTTTTCGTCGCGAGAACATGCGTTGTTGCGTGTTAACCATGACTTCGGCAGGCAACAGCGATTGTTGTCCGAACAGTCTGGCATAGTTGACGTAGCTTGGCACGTTTGATGTCGCAAATCCGTACAGCATGCTGCACACGCCGATGACCTTGCCGGTAAAGATGCTGGTGTTGATCGCGGTTTTACTGTAATCGCCGATGATGCAGCCCAGGAATTGCATCCCGGTCGCCACCTTTTCACCGCCGTATTCGATGTTAATCGTGCCGTAGGTGTTTTTCAGGTCGCTGTTACATGTTCCGGCGCCAAGATTGATCCAGCTGCCAAGGTAGCTGTGTCCCAAAAACCCATGATGCTGTTTGTTGGTGAAAGGCTCGATCACCGACGCTTCGACTTCGCCTCCGATTTTGACGGTGTGACCAAGTGCGACACCGTCTTTCAGAGCGGCGTGTTCAATGATCCTTGTGCCCGGGCCTGCGTAGACTGGACCGGAAAGATAACAGAAGGGACCCACTTTGACGTTTTGGTCTAGCAAGATGGGGCCTTCGCTGGTGTCGACCGAGGCGTATTGTCCGATCGAAACGCCATCGGCGACGAACACGCCGTCAGCCGTTTCGTGGTATCCACCTTGATCAAGCCGCCAGTTCATTGCGGCCGGCATTTCCTTCATGTGCCAAGCAACGACTTCGTGTGGCCAATGGAATGCGGGCAGGTCGTCGTGGGTCGCCGGCAGCGTGTCGGTCGGCAGCTGGCCGGCGATTTCGATCAATTTTTCTGCCACGCCATCGTCGGACCGTTTTTCCAAATCGCCGGTTGACTTGCGCGCCGACCGTTGAAAAGGCGAGATCGGTTCGGAGACCTTTTGTGCGTTGTCATCGCCGATGCGATTCAATAGCGATGTTTCTTTTCCGGTCAGACGTGCCGCCAGAATAACGCCGGACTCGCTGCAACGAATCGTGCCGGCGACTTCACATTGACAAAGTGATTTCAATATCGGCAGCAAGCCGGTACGGGGAACAAGCCGGGCGTTGACCAATAGCACGTCTTGTCCAACGATCGCTTCGCGCGTTGGGGCGGCGAGACCGGAATCAAGCAGCTGGATCTGGGCAAGGTACTTGCGAACCGAAACGGTCAAGTCGCCCGGCAGTCGTTTCAGCCAATCGAGCAATTGATAGCTGGCACAAGTGATTGCATAGGCCGGACGGGCATAGGTGATCGGCCGCAGCCGGCCGACATGGTTGTCTTCGAAACAGATCAGTTGCATCGGTTATTCGTGTGGATGGGCGTTCGGGTTGTAGCGATCGCGCAGTGTAACCGAACGCGGCGAATCTTCCGATGCGGTTTTGTGGGCTGCGGAAAGTTAGCAAACCAGATGAATCACTGAGCCGGGGCTAGGGTTCGATACTTTGATTTGCACCCACGTGATTGCTACCGTCGATGTCCGTTTCTAAGCTCCGAGTTACCAGCCTGCCGGCTTTGTTGGCGCTACTGTGGATCGGCCAACAAACCGAATCGGCTCCGCCCGCTGGAACCGAGCAGCCAACAATCGCCCGGTCCAAGCCGCACGAAGCTCATGGAGGCCCGGTTTCCGGCGAACAGGGACATCCACATTTATCTCGCCCTTTACTT
>JAGQPO010000389.1 GCA_020426665.1 Planctomycetales bacterium | reverse complement strand
AAAGTCACAGCCTCTCCGTGGCCGGTTTGGCCGACCTCGGAGAGTTCGGCGACAAACTGCCAGAATTTTGAAAACGTTCTAGCGGTCCGTCAAAGATAAAACTTCGAGTTGGTACGTAGGGGAAGTCGTCAAGACTTTCGGAAATTGCCGAACGAATCGAAACTCTTGACGAGTTCCGCTACCCTAAAACAAAACGTTGACGGACCACTGGACTGAAGATTTCGGATTCCTCAAGAGATGCCCCACCAAATGCTTTGCCACCAGATACTCAAACCAAGTCGAATCGTGTACTTGTTGTTGTCAATCGCGTTGACGCTACAAACAGCCCAGTCCGCGGAGCCGTTTAAGTTCAAGAAGAATGACGTCGTTGCGATCTACGGGAACGGACTGGCCGACCGGATGCAGCATGCACCGTGGGTGGAAACGGTTTTGCAAAGTCACCTGAAAGGCATGCAGGTCCGTTTTCGCAACATGAGTTTTTCGGGGGACATGGCGAACAAGAAGCCGCGCAGCCAGGGCTTCACGAACGACACCGAATATTTACAGCATGTTGCTCCGGACGTCGTCGTCATCATGTACGGATACAACGAGTCGTTTGCCGGACCGTCGGGAGCGGCGACATACGAAAGCGAGTTGATCAAACTGGTCGATCAATATCGGCAATTGCGCAAGGAGAAAGGCGTCGACGCAAGGTTTGTTCTGATGAGCCCGATCGCGTACGAGTATACGGGCAATCCGAATCTGCCCGATGGACGGGAGCTGAATGCCAATCTGTCGCTGTACACCGAAGTGACGCGACGTGCGGCGAGTGTTGCCGACGCGACGTTCGTCGATCTCTACACGCCAACACTTCAGATGTTTGAATCCAGTGATGAACAACTCACACTAAACGGTATCCATCTGAACGCCGAAGGCTACCGTCATTTGGCCGATATCATCTCGCGGTCACTGGTCGGTAAACCAAGTCCGCCGACTGACGGCTTGGCCGATTTGTACGCGGCCATCCAGGACAAGAATTGGCACTGGCACAACCGCTATCGCGCAACCGATGGCAATGACATTTGGGGCGGCCGGTCGACGCTGACGTTTGTGGACGGCCAAAGTAACGCGGATGTATTGAAACATGAATTGACGATGCTGGACGTGATGACGGCCAATCGCGACGCGGTCATCTGGGCCGCCGCCGATGGCCGCAAGATCGTCGCCGACGACAGCAATGTTCCACCGCCGGTGAAAGTCATCTCGAACGTCGGTGGCGGCAGTAAAAGTTCCAGCGCGGAGAAAGAGGGAAGCGTCGAATACCTGACCCCGGAGGAAAGCCTCGCGAAAATCACGGTGCCCGAAGGCTATCAACTAAACGTCTTTGCATCGGAGGAGATGTTCCCGGACTTGGCAAACCCTGTGCAAATGCAGGTCGATGCCAAGGGTCGCTTGTGGGCGGCCAGTTGGAACACCTATCCCAAATGGGAACCGCTGAAGAAGATGAATGACAGCTTGATGATCTTTGAAGACACCGACCACGACGGCGTTGCCGACACGCGAAAGATCTTTGCCAACGTCCACAATCCACTGGGCTTTGAATTCTGGGGCGGTGGCGTTCTGGTCACGTCAGGACCGGATCTGCTGTTCCTAAAGGACACCGACGGCGACGACAAGGCCGATGTGCGATATCCGATCCTGCAGGGTCTGGGCACATCCGACACGCACCATGCTGCCAATAATTTGGTGTACGGACCGGACGGCGGGATCTATTGGCAAAGCGGTATTTTCTTGGTCCACAATCACGAGACGCCGTGGGGGCAAAACCTGAATGTCAAAGGATCGGGAATGTACCGTTTTGATCCTCGCACGTTTGCAATCACTCCACACGCCGAAAACAACCCCAACCCTCACGGAACCAGCTTCGATTACTGGGGGTATTGCTATGCCAACGACGGCACCGGCGGGCGTTCGTACCAGGTGCGTCCCGAGGGCAAGGGATTCAGGATGCACGAACTGTTGACCAAGGAGTTTCGTCCTGTTGCGGCAAATGCAATCATGTCGTCGCAGCACTTTCCGGATGAGTTGCAGAACGATTTCCTGATTTGTAACACGATCGGATTCCTGGGCGTCAAGCAATATGACCTGGATCGCGACGGAACCAGCATCAAACGTAAACTCGGTGAAGTCTGGGGAACGCCCGGTTTGGAACTGCTAAACAGCTCCGATCGCAATTTCCGACCGACCGATGCGGTCATTGGCGAAGACGGAGCGCTCTATGTATCGGATTGGTGCAACGTCATCATTGGTCACATGCAGCACAACATTCGCGACCCCAATCGCGACCACTATCACGGACGCATTTTTCGATTGACGGTGAAGGACCGTCCGCTGCAAGAACCGGTGAAGATTCACGACCAGCCGATCGAAGCGCTGCTTGAAAACCTGAAACATCCGGTCGACGGAGTTCGCCACCGAACCCGTGTTGAATTGAGCGGTCGAGATTCGAGCGAAGTGATCGCGGCGACCCAAAAATGGATGGCAAACTTCGACCCGAACGATGAAGTGGAATCACATCACCTGCTGGAAGCACTTTGGATGCATCAGCAACACAACGTCAAAAACGATGCACTTTTGAATTCACTGTTGGCGTCGACAGTCCCACACGCTGCAATTGCTGCGAATACCGTCAGGCATTTTTGGTACGAAGTTGACCGGACTGGCGCGAGCGGATTTGCTGGGGCGCCGGAAAGCGAAATCGTTAACTTCAAACCGCCGAAGCATCTCAGCAAAGATGATCAGAAGGTTTACAAATTGGGTGCGGATATCTTTCAGCGAGAATCCCACTGCGCGACTTGCCACCTGACTCATGGCCAGGGTAATGGGTTGGTCTATCCATCGCTGGTCGACAGTCCATGGGTGACCGGCAGCGAAGATCGGCTGATCAAGATGGCGTTGCACGGGGTCTGGGGAAAGATGACGGTTCACGGAAAGACCTATGACCCGTCACGCGGTGTGCCGCCGATGACCGCATTCCGTAACCTGTTGAAGGACAACGAAATCGCGGCTGTGTTGACCTTCGTTCGCAATACTTGGGGCAACAAAGCTTCGACGATAGCGACCGAATCGGTCAAACGCGTCCGCGCGGAGACGATCTCTCGAACGACGTTCTGGAATCCCGATGAATTGTTGGCCGAACATCCGCTCGAAGCGGAATTGATGGCCAAGGGCGAAGCTGCCGATACGGAAGCGTTTTCGAACGACGAACTGGAACAGGAGCTGCTCGTCGCATCGACCGCCGATCTCGCCCGTGAGGCACTGGAAAAAGGCAACGCCGCACGTGGCAAGGTGCTGTTCTACAAGTCGTCGGCTGCCTGTTTCGCGTGTCATGATCCGCCATCCGGGGCCAGTCGTTTGGGGCCGGATCTGACAAAGCTGAAATCAAAACTCAGTCCTGAAGAACTGGTCGATTCGATCTTGCGACCGTCAAAACGTATCGACAAGGAATTTGCCCAAGTCAACGTGCTGACAGTCGACGGCAAAATACACATGGGCATCCGTGTTTCTGAATCCGACG
>JAGQPO010000388.1 GCA_020426665.1 Planctomycetales bacterium | reverse complement strand
CCGGCGGGCGCCTTCGCCTCCACGTCACAGGGTGTTGTCGTAACGCACCGAGTCGATCGTCTTGTTACGGGTTAATTTCGCGAGGATTGCCCACGCCTGGCCACCCGTGACCAGCGCATCCAATTGTCCCGTTTCGATTCGATCGAAAAAGCTGCGAAAGGCGCTCTGTGCGACATCCTCTTCGTCGGCCAAACCGCCACCGGGCGTCAACCGTCCACGAGCGATCTGTTCGACTTGCCCACGGTAGCATCGATAAAGTTTCGCCGCGGCAACCTGACGTTCTTCGTCGTTGTCCGCTTCACGCAGCTGGTTCAAGATCTGAGTGATAGAGCTTTCTGACATGCGTTTCAAGGCGGAGGGTGAAAAGCAACGCCCGCAAAACATTGTTCCGGGAAACCAGCCCCTGGGAACTTGTTCGGTACGTCGAGCCGCCTGTCCTCAATTATTAATATACTGACATAAATTGGGGCGGTCTGTCAAAGATCATTTCATTTACCGGGATTCGCGGCACCCCTCTATCAGATCTTCAAATGGATGCCAATCAACCATGACATGCGAACGTTCCTCTTTTGCAACGATCGCGGCAGCCGCAATGAACCCCTCCCTCGGTTGAAAACAAACAAAATTCCACTTTTTACCCCGCTCCAATCCGGGTTCTAAAAAACGGATGCGAGGGCGATCGCCGTCAATACCTTCAAATGCGAAGTCGGCCAACGGAGTGTGTAGCCCCGTGCCGATTGCTTTGATAAAGGCTTCTTTGAGTGTCCAAATGCGCAGAAAGAAGTACTGCTGTTGGTCGGCAGGTTTGTCGCGCAGGAACTCGATTTCTGGTTTGGCAAAATAACGTTCGGCCAAATCAGTCGATGTGCGGCGATCCAGTGATTCGACATCGACCCCGACCAAGTCCGCTTGCTGGTTCGCAACGCCACACAGCACCAACCCGTCGGTGTGCGCGATGTTGAATGGCAAAACGGCTTCGGGAGGCGTCACGACCTCTGGTTTGCCGAATGCGCCCGCGGCAAATTGGATCTGCTGGGGAGCCACGTTGGTCGCGCCCAACAGTCGGCGCGCCATAGCGCGGCCGACAACGTGTTGATTACGGGTGGTGGTCCGACGAAACCGATCGGCGCTGGCGAGTTCCTGTGGATCCAATAACTTTTCACAGCGTGATTCAAACTCGCCGCGGTGCTCGACCGATGTCGCCGAATGCCACACCCGCAAGTGACAAACGGGACTTTTCGGCAACGCTGGATCGTTGTTCCGGAGTGTGTCCTGGGGCATGAATTCCTTGTTCATTCTTTGATCATGCCTCCACGCCGGTACCGCTGAAATGGCTCTGCACAGGCGTTATTTTTCCAAGCGACGAATTGCGATCGGGTTCCAACGGTCCGGCCGCGGCTTCGGTCAATCGATGAAGGTTCGGGATCGCAAGCAGCTTTGGTCGCAGTTCCCCGGCTAGGAAAAACGATCCGCAAATGATCACCGTCCCGCCATCTGCGGCTGCACCAATCGCCTCGGCAAACGCGTTCTCCGGGTTGGACTCGCTGCGTATGGCCGTCCGGTTGAATTGGACTGGAACACTCGCAAAGGTTTCAGCCAGTTGATTTTCGTCCACCCAACGCGGGTTTGAAGTATATCGGGTGCAAATGATTTCGTCGGCGATTCGGAAGAGTTCGACGGCCATCGACGAGAGGTCTTTGTCACGGCTGGCCCCGATCACGACGACAATCGGATGCCGATAGACGCCCACCTTCTCTTCGCTGCTCGTGCCCTGGTATGGATTACTGTCGGCATCTTTGCATCCGACATTTTCGACCAGGGCCGACTTGGCGACACACCGCTGAACCGAATCGCACAGTGCTTTGATGGAATCGGCGTTGTGCGCGGTGTCCAGAATAATCTGGACGGGGCGAAATTTGTCGCTGCGAATTTGAAGCGGCGGTTTTAGCAGTAAAAAACGCTCCATCCGTCCAACACATTTCACGTTGGCCAGCCCCGCGGCAATCTGTTCATCGCTGACGACCAGCGGGTGAATTCGGCCAGGGGCCGTCAACAGCCGCGTGATTGAAATCGCTACCGCGGCGTTATGAACTTGATGCTCGCCGCAAAGTGGCAGGAACAGCGGCAACGGAGTTTCGCCTGAACGATGCGTCGAGTCATCGAGATCGCCGTCGCCGACATTTTGATCACTTCGCAATTCGGGGGCATGGGCGTTGTAGACAAATCGGCTGCCGATCGATTCGAGTCGCCAATCGCCTACGTCAAATGCCAAGCCGCGCTCATAGATCGGACTGTCTGCGCCGGCGGCGGTTTTCCGAATCACAGCGATGGCTTCCGGTGATGTCACGCCCGAAACGACGGGCACACCCCCTTTAATGATCCCTGCTTTCTCCCGGGTAATCTCGGCAATGGTGTTCCCAAGTACCCTTTGATGGTCCAGTCCGATGGATGTGATCGCTGCAACCGTGCTGGCGCAAACGTTGGTGCTGTCCAGTCGCCCGCCGAGCCCGACCTCTAAAACGATCGCATCGCAATCGTTGCGGTCAAAGTGCAGAATCGCCATGGCAGTGGTCAATTCAAAGAACGACGTGTGGAGCTCCATGGCGTCGAAGGACTTAACGACCGGGGCGACAATTGAAATCAATTCAAGCAGGTCTTCACGTGAACAGGGCTCTCCGTCGATCCGAAATCGCTCTTCCAAATCGGTCAGATGCGGCGACGTATAAAGCCCGACGCGATAACCGGCTGCGGTCAAGATGGCGCTGACCATCGTGGCGGTTGATCCCTTGCCCTTGGTTCCGGCAATATGAATCAGTGGGACCTTGGGGCTCGGCGGTGCCTGCGAAGGTTGTGCCTGCGAAGGTTGTGCGTTGGTTGACCCGTCCTCGGGATTTCCGCCGTGGCGGAACAGGTAGCCGCCCAACCCCAGTTGTTGAAACAGTTGTTGCGTCCGGCTAAGCCGGAAATGATGGTTATTTCGCCGGTCGGTTGCGCGTTCGTAGTCGATTCGTCCGTACAGAAAATCGAGCGCGTCCTGGTAACCTGGCGGGTGGTGGTTCAATTTTTCTAGGCGTGGTTCGGACACGAAGTCAATTCTGTCACAGCGTTGGAGTGGGGCTGTCCTACGTAGAGACTTCCCCGCAGGCGCCTTCCGGGGGGAAATGTCGTGGTCGCGAGATGGACCATGTCCTGGTAGAACAACCGGTTTGGCACATGGGCGGCGGTAGTTTAGCGATTTCCGCGCCGACTGAATCGGCGATCTGACCGACTCTGGCCAAAATTGTCGAACCTCCCGTGCGGATCTCGCGTAGCGTATCCATCCCACTGTTTTCCGGCGGGAAAGCCGGGAACAGCATCTCAGTCTTCACCGCCCACCTTTTTGCCCTTTTCTACGGAAGCCCTTGTTCGTGGATAACAATTCAACCGCCGTCGCGGACTCCGCCGACGAAAACACGTCTGGCAGCGGGTCGCAGGCCGCCCCCATCGCAACCGGGTCCAGCACGACCGCCAGCGATGTCGTCATCGAAACTCGTAACTTGAGCAAGATTTACAAGGATTTCTGGGGACGCAAGAAAGTCCACGCGCTCAAGTCTTTGGACATCGAAGTCCGCAAGGGTGAAATTTTCGGCTTGCTGGGCCCTAACGGGAGCGGTAAATCGACCACCATCAAATTGATCCTGGGGTTACTGTTCCCCACCAGTGGACGCGTGTTGGTCTTTGACAAAGATGCCACCGAAACGAAAAAGAACGAACAGATCGGCTACCTGCCCGAAGAGTCTTACCTGTATCAGTTTCTTAATGCCGAAGAGACGCTGGACTTCTACGGCCGGCTGTTTGACATGTCGGGCCGTCAGCGGAAACAGCGAATCGAAGAGCTGTTGACACTTGTCGGTCTTCAAGGTGCACGGCACCGCCAACTACGCGAATACAGTAAAGGGATGCGGCGGCGAGTCGGATTGGCCCAGGCGTTGATCAACGACCCGGATCTGATCCTGCTGGACGAACCGACGACCGGTTTGGACCCGATCGGGATTCGCGAGATGAAGGACCTGATTTTGGCTCTTCGCGAACAAGGAAAAACGGTTCTGTTGTGCAGCCACCAACTGGGTGACGTCCAAGACGTCTGTGACCGGGTGGCGATTCTGCACCAAGGGGAACTCAAGGAACTGGGGCGGGTTTCGGACCTGTTGAAGGTTCAAGATGTGACCGAAGTCCACGTCACCGGCCTGACCGATGAAGCGAAAAAGGAAATCGCCGAGGTGATTGCGAAGCACGGCGGCGATCTGAAGTCGATGGACAATCCGACCGCGACCATGGAAGACCTGTTCTTGAACATTGTTCGAGAAAGCGAAGCCCGTCCCGGCGCGCGACGCGTGACGGCAACCGCCGACGCCGCCTCCGAATCGGACAATGCGGCCGACGGATCGAAATCGGGGAGTGACGAATAATGAATTTGCAACCAGATGATTTCTGGACCTTTTCCGAGTGGTTGCTGCGTCCTGGTTTCTTTTTGGAGAGCGCGTTACTACAAGGGATCGTGCTGATCGTATTGGCAATCGTGCTCGGCTTGATTGTCGCTTACGTGATTTCATCGGCACGTTACGGTCCGGGCGAAGGGTTCTTCGCCGTCGCTCGCGCGGTTCGCGATTTTCTGACCGTCGACCTGCCCGGCACCAGTCCTACGAGGATTTTTGCACTCAGCCGACTTGCATTTAAAGAAGCGATTCGCCGTCGAGTGTTATTTGTAATCGGGTTGTTCGTCGTGATCTTGTTGCTGGCGGGATGGTTCTTGAACCCCGAGAGTGATGATCCGGCGCGACTTTATATCAGTTTCGTATTGACCGCGACGAACTATCTGATGTTGGCCCTTGCGTTGTTCATCAGTGCGTTTTCGTTGCCACAGGATATCGAAAACCGGACGATCTACACGATCGTGACGAAACCCGTTCGGGCGACGGAAATCGTGCTCGGCCGAATGTTAGGCTTTGTCGCGGTGGGAACCGTCATGTTGGTCCCGATGGGATTGGCCAGCTATATCTTTGTAAAACGCGGGCTGGATCACTCGCATCTGGAGGTGGTCGAGGCGGAGGAAATCGATGGCCGGATCGTCGGCAAAACCGACTACGTGCGTAAACACTTCCATACCTTCACCATCGAGAAAGGTGAAACGCAAGGATTGACGAATTTCGTCCGCGGACACCGCCATGTCGTCACCCGAAACGATGACGGTTCGTTCTCGATCGGCAAGCCGACCGGGCAATTGCGTGCCAGAATCCCGGATTACGGCGAGATCCAGTTTTATGATCGCAACGGCGAACCTAAAGAAGCGGGAATCGACGTGGGCGCCGAACGGCTGAGCGATGGCTACGGTTCGGCCGGGATCTCTCGGTTGATCGGTGTTGCCAAAGGTGCGCGCAAATTGGAGCACGGCTACGTCGAAGGTGGAACACTGGGGATGGCAGAGTTCACGTTCGACAATGTCACGGCAGATCGTTTTCCCAACGAATTGCCAATCAACCTTTCCATTCGTGCCTACCGTTCGTTCAAGGGTGACATCGAATCAGGCATTCGTGGGTCACTGACGATGAAGAATCCCGGATCGAGCGCCCAGGCCGACCCGATCGAGTTCACGGTCGAAGAATACCAGATCGACGAAAAGGCGTTGCCGCTGGTCCGATCCGGAACCGATGCCAACGGCGAGACTCGCGATTTGAATGTGTTCGAAGATCTGGTTTCGGAAGACGGCAAGCTGCAGATTTTGCTGAAGTGTGAAGACAGTAGCCAGTACTTGGGTGTTACCAAGAGCGGCTTGTACTTGCGGCCGGCCGAATCAACCTTTGAATGGAACCTGGCCAAGGCATACATTTCGATTTGGTTGCAGATGACGATGATCATCGCCTTTGGTGTGATGTTCAGTACATTCCTGAGCGGCCCCGTCGCGATGGTTGCCACCGCGGTCTGTGTGTTGCTAGGATTTTCTGCTGAAAGTATCTATGACACTCGACACTTCATCGATTCAAATATCGAACGTGGCGGCGGTCCGATCGAATCGTTGGTACGCCTTGTCAAACAAGACGCAATGACGACCCAGTTGGACGTTGAGGGTGTTGCCAATCAGTTGATCAAGTCCACCGACGCGATCATCATCTACTCAATGGATGCGATTGCGACCGCACTGCCCAACTTGCCACGGATGGTCAGTACCGCCGAATATGCAGCCGGCGGGATCGATATCTTCTCAGCCATTCTGGCGCGACATTGCGTTGCGACATTTGGTTATTGCTTGTTAGCGTTTTTGATTAGTTACTTCTTTTTGAAATCTCGCGAGATCGCGGCATGAACCAGTCGACTGCTTTTCGTCGCAAGATCATTTACCTGGTGATCCTTGTGGCGACATTGGTCCCACTTTATTTGCTGGGCCAGCCATCCGATGGAACCATTGATTCCGGCGGCCAATTGGCAGCCATGCGCCAAGAGTATGGAATCTCCGAAAGTGATCTCGGTGAAATCAGCCCGGCAAGCGAAACGATGAAGCTCGCTTCGTTGGGATTGCGCGGCGTTGCAGCAACCCTGCTGTGGGAAAAAGCCCACAAGTATCGTGTCTTGCACGAATGGGACCGCTTGAAGGCGTCGCTGAATAATATCGCGCTGCTGCAACCGCACTATGAACGAGTCTGGGAGCACCAGGCATGGAACCTGGCGTACAACGTGTCGTCCGAATTTGATGACTACCGCCAACGTTATGAAATGGTGCGCGAAGGGACGGAGTACCTGACTAAAGGTGTTCGGCAAAACCGAAAAGCGCCGCGATTGATTTGGTACACCGGGTGGTTCTACGGTCAAAAGATTGGGATGTCGGACGAAAAACGACAGTTCCGTCGCTTGTTCGCCGACGATACCGTCCAGCATGCGGCGCTTGCCAAAGAAGGCATCGCAGTGGACAGCAGTGAAGCTCTCGGGCCGCTTCAAAAACCCGATAACTGGTTGGTCGGGCGACTGTGGTTGAACAAGGGTTATGACAACGTTGATAAACGTGGTGTCCAAATCCGCCGTCAAACCCCAATCAACTTCTACGAAACCGGGCCAAAGTGGTCCATCAAACACGCCGAAGCGATCGAAAAGGAAGGCATTTTGGACCAGCGTTCCATCAACGCCTGGACAAAGGCGTCTGAATACTGGGAAGGGCTCGGACAAAGAAGCATTCCGACACGACTGAGGTTCAACGTCCGCCTGGGAGCCATCGATGACCTGTTGGAAGAACGTGAGCAGCTGAAGGAAGAATTTCGCAAACTCGGCGGCGAAGTCTACCAGGGAATGCTGGACGAAAACGTCAAAAACTTGCCTGTCGACGTTCGCAACGTCTACGAAAAGAAACCCGAGGATCGCACCGAGGCTGGAAAGAAGGCCATGCCAAACATCATGTTGGCAATCGAGCCCAACTACAAGGAAGTCGCCGCCAGATTGCCGACCGGAAAACAGTTGCCCGCACTAGCGTTGCTGGACGAACTGGAAGATTTGGACGAACGAATTCAAAAAACCCAGGGCCTGCGCAACCAGATCAATTTCCAATACTGGGAAAGCCTTGCGATGGCGGAGCAGGAAGAACGTACCGTCCAAGCGAGAAAGTTGATCTTTGACGCCGAACAAGCAGCAATCGAAGCCGAACCCGATCAGGCCATCAAGCTCTACTTACAGGCGTTCGAGATTTGGGCCAAGATATTCGATGACTATCCTGTTTTGACCATCGATGATTCGGCCGAAGATCTTTATCAGTCGATTCGTCGATACATGATCGCGATCGACTCGGAAGACCTGGACGAAGATTTCCCCCTGTCCGCGTTCGTGCAGGCAATGCAGGAAGGGCACGGCCAGGCCAAAGCCGAAAGCTACGAATTGTTCCGCGAGAAGCAAAAGGAACTTGCCGCAGCGCGCAAGAAGGAACTGGACGAAGAAGAGCGAAAACGCGAGGCCGAAGCGGCGGCTGCGGAATCAAAGAAGGATACCGCAGGCAATGCCGCGCAAGTGGAACCTGAAGTCAAGGAGCCTGAAGTCAAGGAGCCTGAAGTCAAGGAACCTGAAGTCA
>JAGQPO010000387.1 GCA_020426665.1 Planctomycetales bacterium | reverse complement strand
GGTCATCGCGCGATAGTACTTTCCTTGGCGGGTGATGTGGCCATTTCCGCCACCCTTGACCGTTTCTTCCGCTTTGTGCTCTGCCTGGACAACCAAGCGATTGCCTGACAAGCGAACATCAATTTCGTCAGGTTCAAACCCTGGGGCTTCGGCACGGACCGTGATCTCGTTCTCGCTGTCCTGCACATCGCATCCCCAGCCCTGGTTCCAGGCATCTTCCCAGTCACCGCGCCAGAAACGATCAAGCATCTGGTCAAAATTGGCTCGGAATTGAGCCAGTTCATTTTTGGGGTCGACCTCCATGATTTCGTTGTCACGTTCGCGTTTCCACGGAATCAAATTTTTGAACATTGTCGTTGTCCTTCTGTTTGTCTTGGTTTTGATTGATGTTTTGGACCATTCGCTTTGCGACAGTCGCGCAAATTTCACAGCGACCCTAAACCGCTTTTACTTCAATGCGTCTCGGCTTGGCGGCTTCGGTCTTTGGCAGGTGAATGGTCAAAACACCATTGTGAACCTCGGCATTGATCGCCTCGGCATCAATGGACTCGCCGATGCGAAAGACGCGGCGAAAGTCTCCAATCCCGTATTCTTGTCGGAGCACTTCTAATCCCTCGTTTCGCGGCCTGACGGTCGCCAGAACGACCAATTGTTCGTTCTCGTATCGAATGTCTAAATCGCCTTGTTGGACGCCCGGAAGATCACCAAACAGCGTCAATTCACCATCGGTTTCTACAATGTCGAAACGAGGTTGATAGGTCGGCGTTTGACGCGTGGGTTCCGGTTCGGTTGTTGCCGGTGCCGGGCCGGCGATTGTGTTTTCAGCCATCGAACTGTTTCCTCTGTTGCGTATTGGATTATGGAATTAACGAAAGCTCGCGCGGTTCTGATCGAACTGCTTTTTCAGCTAGCACTCACTGTGATTCGACGCGGCTTGGCTTCTGGTTTCTTGGGCAACGTGATTCGCAGCACACCTGCGGTGTAATCAGCGCTGCATGCATCTCCGTCGACCGGCATGGGCAACGAGATCATTCGCGAAAACCGCCCGAATGTGCGTTCATCCCGGTGCCACGTGCCACCATCGTCGGCTGGCTTTTTGCGATCACCTTGTAATGTCAATTGATTGTCTTCGTTGACCAATAATTCGAATTGATCCAGTTCCATTCCAGGAATTTCAGATTCGATGTACAAATTGTCATGGTCTTCCATCATGTTGACTGCAGGAAAGACGCGAGATCGAGTCGTTGGGCCATCGTTTCGACGTCCGAACACGCGATCCATCTCTTCTTGAAGCCGGTTGAATTCTTGCGGCCAATTGAATTGAAATGGCATTGTCATCTCCTTGTTAAAAGTATCGTTTGCTGACCATCACCAGCGATGTCACGGGCATCGAGGATCTGCAATTTGTGTACCAAGCAAGTTGCAACTTTTGATGTGAATTTTCGGTGGTTAGAATGATGATCGTCCGAAGGGGCGCGCCGTCGTGCCCACTTCGCGCTAAACGTCTCATCTGCCGACTTCCATTTCCTCGCGGGTCGCACCGATCAGCTGGCTGTGATGCTCGATTCCAAAAGCGACATGAATCGTTGCACGGTACTCCGAAATCTTTCCCGCCTCGTTGACGCGGGCGGAGTGTTTGACAACATCAACCGCCGTGATGTGACGTAATGTTTGAGACGCTTCGGCAAGGCCCGTTTTGACTGCGTCTTCCCAACTGACTTTGGACGACGCAACGATCTCGATCACCTTCACAATCATGGTTTTTCTCCCGAGAATTAGATGCACTCTGACAGATTAGAAATCGTATGCATCTGCCGTGCCGGATCGTGCAACATTTCCGGTGTGCGCTATACCGTGTCCGCAGTGATCAATCAAGTGATTTCGTCCTCCGGTACCTTTCCAACGCAGCATTCCGGTATCTAGCGGCGGCGAAAGATCTCAATTGGCGCGAAATTTGTTACATCCTCCAGGACAATCTGAATGCCGGCTGAAAGTACCTTTTCCGAAGGCGAATCTACCAATGGAAACCCAAGACCAAGTTGCTGATGATTCGATCTCCAGCGATCGTGAATTAGCCAATGCGCGTTGGTGGCACAAACAAGATGGACGTGTCGTGTGCGACTTGTGCCCACGTCACTGTGCTCTTAAGGATGGCGACTTTGGATTTTGTTTCGTTCGCCAAAATAAAGGCGGCGTTCTCAAACTGAACACCTATGGGCGTAGTACAGGTTTCTGCATCGATCCCGTGGAAAAGAAACCGCTGAATCATTTCTACCCGGGTTCGAGTGTTCTCTCCTTTGGCACCGCCGGTTGCAATCTGGGTTGTAAATTCTGTCAGGCTTGGGAAATCACCAAATCCAGAACCGTCCTGAAACGTCTCAGTCAAAAGGCGACTCCCGAGATGATTGCCGAGGCGGCCGTCCAGTTGCATTGCCAAAGCGTCGCCTTCACCTATAACGACCCTGTGATTTGGTCCGAGTATGCGATAGACACCGCAAAAGCTTGCCACGACCGTGGGCTGAAAACAATCGCTGTCACGGCGGGTTACATTTGTCCTGAACCCCGAAAAGAGTTCTTCGAGGTGATGGATGCGGCCAACGTTGATCTGAAAGGATTCACGGAGGACTTCTATCAGCACCTGACGCTCGCCCACCTGGAACCGGTGCTTGATACGCTGCGTTGGATCGCCAACGAGAGTTCCGTTTGGCTGGAAGTCACGAATCTGGTCGTGCCAAACGCCAACGACGATATGGCTGTGATCAGAAAAATGTGCGAGTGGATTTACGATGAACTGGGGCCGGATGTTCCGCTTCACTTCACCGCGTTTCATCCCGATTATCGAATGATGGATACGCCACCCACATCTCCCGGAGCACTCGTTCAAGCTCGCGCGGTCGCGAGTGAAGTCGGCTTGCAATATGTGTATGTTGGTAATGTTGATGATCCGTCGCGGCAAAGCACGTACTGCCCCGATTGTGGCGAATTGGTGGTCGCACGACGCTGGTATGACATCGGCGCGTATCACGTGAAAGGAAACGCATGCGAGTTCTGTGGTCGATCGATCGCAGGACATTTCTTGGACCAACCAGGTCATTGGGGAACACGTCGAGTCCGGGTCGATCCTTCCGAACTGTTGCGAGCGATGTGACCGATTGCTCTACACTTTTCGTTCGTCGTGCCTGCTCTGATTCTCTAAGCTGCTCGTGCTTCGTCACAATTAAGATTTAGGATTCCTGCGGTAGCGGAGTCGTCAAGACTTTCGGCGATTCCTGATTCCGACCGGACCTCTTGACGAGTTCCGCTACGCCAAAACTTTGGCTTTGACGAAGCACTTGTTCGATCCGCACCGGGGCTAATAACGAGTTTCGGCGGATCGAACCAGAACAACAACTGAATTCGCGGCTACGTTGAATTGCGATTCGTTCGCTTGATCGTCGATCGCTGTGCCCTCGCCAGCGGTGTCGGGCAACGAAGTGTCGATGGTCAACTTCCATTGACCGGGGTGCCCTTCAAAGATGCCGAAACTTTTTGTCTGGTCACTGCCGTTGATCATTACGTACAAATCGTCGTCGTTTTCAGACCCGCCGTGCAGACAATAAGCGATGCATCGAGACTGGGGTGAAAAATCGACCAGACGATCTGCGCCGTACCATTTAATGTCGTCACGCCAGAATGTTGATCGGCTGATGGAAGGATGCGATTTTCGAAAGGCGATCGTATGACGAACGAAGTCCAGGACGTCTTTGTACTCATCCGCTAACTCCCAGTTCAACCAGCACGTTTCGTTGTCTTGGTTGTACGGGTTGCTGTTGCCGCCTTGGGTCTGCAGAAATTCGTCACCCATTCGAAACATCGGCGTCCCGTTTGAGAGCATCAATAGACAGAAGAAATTTCGGATCTGCTGCTTTCTCTTCGCCATTACATTTGGCGGAACATCCTTCGTGCCTTCCCAACCAAAGTTGTTGCTGTAGACGTCGTGACCGTCGGTGTTGTTATGACCGTTGGCCCAGTTGTTTTTCGTGCTGAACGAAACGAGGTCACACAGGGACATCCCGTCGTGTGATGCGATGTAGTTAACGCTTTGCCAGGGTCGGTATGCAAACAGTCGCTCGTCGGGGAAAAGGTCCGAGCTGCCATAGATTCGGGTCATTAATTCGCCGACCCGGACTCCATCATCGCCTGATGGGCCGTGACTTCCGAACTGTTGCACGGTGTCACGATAGCATGCGTTCCACTGCATCCACTGCATTCCGGGAAAGCTTCGTCCCAATTGATAAACTCCGGCCGCATCCCATGGTTCGGCGATCAGACGAATCCCAGCCAAGTCATCTTCGGTACCGATCTGGCCAAAAATAGGAGGGTCTTCCAATTCGATCGTTCCGTCCGATTTTCGCGTAAAGATTGATGCAAGATCAAATCGAAAACCGTCTACGTGCATCTCGTTGACCCAGTATCGCATGCTGTCGACAATCAATCGACGAACGGCTCGGTTTGCGGTGTGCAACGTATTTCCGGTGCCGCTGAAATTTGCGTAGGGCGCATCGGGGTCCGTCGACTCGACGTAATAGGTGCTGTTGTCGATGCCCTTGAAACCGTACGTCGGACCTGAACGATTGCCTTCACACGTGTGGTTGTAAACGACATCCAGAATCACTTCGATTCCGGCCGCGTGCAACGTACGAACCATCGTGCGAAATTCGTCTCGTTGTCGACAGGCTGTGGGGTCGGTTGAATAAAGATGATGAGGCGCGAACAGACTGAGCGGCATGTATCCCCAATAGTTCTCCTCCTGGGGATCGAATTGAAACACTGGCATCAGTTCAACGGCCGTCACGCCAAGTTCTTTTAAGTACGGTGTCTTATCACACACACCTAAAAAGGTTCCGCGACGATCGTCGCCAAGGCCTGAGCTTTCATGCTGTGTGAATCCCCGGACGTGCAGTTCATAGATCACCAAATCAGAATCGTGTTTGGGACGAACATCGTTGCCCCAATCAAAACTGCAGTCCGCTTTCGGCACAACGCAAAGCGGCGACTTTCCGGCGTTTGATCCGGGGCGACTGGCCGCTTCTCGCTGGAATCCCGGCGGAAAGTAAATCGTATGGGCATAGGGATCCAACAGCATTTTTTCAAAGTCAAACGCGTGGAACTCGAAACGCCCCGCCGGTGCAGGCCCGTCGATTCGATAGGCGTAATAGTTTGCATCCGCGATTTGTGATGCCTTGATCCTGCAATGCCAAACAGGCCCAGTCTTGTTGTGACGTTGGTCAAACTCGAATTCGAAACAAGGGTGCTGTAAATCCGTGCCACCGAAAAATTGAAGAATCACCTGTTCGGCGTGCTTGGAGTAAATCGCAAAATTGTATGCTTTTTCAACGGGGACGTATGTCACGCCAAGTTGATTCGCCGACCCCTCGCGAGTCGTCCATCTCGATTGTCTCGATCCGCTGTGATCAACCTTCATCGCACCGGCTTCAGTTGAGTTTCAAGTAGCAAAGTAACCCCCGTTTTCGATGTCGCGTCAACCGCACGGCAGTCGTTGCATCTTATGTGCCAATCACGCCCAGTGGATGTGCGGCGTACCACCAATCCATTGGGTTAACGCATCGTCAATTCTTGATTTTTGGCGTACGACGGACTTCCAGTCCGTCGATGGACGCCCGATGTTGCGTCCAGCTAGAATATCGTCCCGCGCGTCAAGCGGCTGTTGCTTGACCAAATACCGGTGACCATAGGGTCGGAGATATTCGGATGGAACGGGTTCGTCGCATGCCAGTCCCTGTGTGGATCGTGATTGCGATTACATTCGCACGGTGCGTGGTTTCCGCGGAACCGGCCGACCACGGCGATGTTGCCGAATCCCAACATGCCGGACCGGCATGCATCGTTGGAGATCGAGTTTTTGAAGATGATGTCTGGGCCAAGGTCGGCGAGCGAACCTGTCTGAAGTGCCACAACTCCGAAGGAGACGCCTCCGAGAGTGCGTTTCTGCTGGTTGATCCGGCACGAAATCGGATCGGGCGCGCGGAATTGACTCACCTGAATCGTCTCGCTTTCGAGCGCATGGCCAAGTTAGACGATGACGGGCAATCGCGATTGTTGATCAAAGCGACGGGAGGCCTGGACCATGGCGGCGGCCGAGCCCTGGATTCAGATTCGACCGGTTATCGAACGCTTCAACGATTCGTTGATCATGTCAACGGGACCATGGACACCGCAGCCCCGGAAACGGAAAGTGACGCGACCCCTTTTTTCAATGGCGTGGTCATGATGCCGCCCAGAAAACTGGCGCGGCGTGTGACACTGTCGCTTGTCGGGCGTTTGCCATCGAATGATGAATTTGCCAGAGTCGAATCGGATGGCCTTTCGGCGATCCCCGAGATCCTTGACGGAATTTTGAGCGAAGATGCATTCCATGAGCGACTTCAAGAAGGATTTAACGACATCCTGTTGATTCGCGGATACGACGGAGTCGCCGAAAATGCGTTGTCGTACGAGCATTTCAAATCGCGACTTTGGTACCAGGACCTGAATCCAAACAAGGATCGCAGCGAGGGTGAAAAGCTCAAGTATTCACACCCGGACATGATCGCGTACACGAAGTTGGTCAACGACTACCGCGAAGCGATGCGCCGAGAACCGTTGGAGTTGATTACATGGATTGTCCGCAACGACCGTCCCTTCACAGAGATCGTCACCGCCGATTACACGATGGTTTCGCCCTACACATCCAAAGGGTACGGCGTTTACGAACAAATAAAGGACCAGTTCAAGAATCTGGATGATCCCTTCGAATTTGTCCCAACGCAAATCCCGGCTTTGCAGTCCCGCAATGGAAAAGTCCAAGAGTCAAAAACAGGTCGCTATCCCCATGCAGGTTTGCTCACTTCGTTTCAATACCTGATGCGATTTCCGACGACCGAGACCAATCGAAACCGGTTGCGCGTGCGGATGTACTTTGAACATTTTCTGGGTGTTGATATTTTGGCATTGGCACCCCGTGTCAACGATGCCGCATCAATCTCATCACAATACGAAGTCCCGACGATGCAAGCGGCCGACTGCGTCGTATGCCACAAGGTGATCGATCCGATCGCGGGCCTGTACCAAGACTTTTATGTGGTGGATGCCAAAGGTGTTTATGGACCACGCAAAGACGGATGGTACACGGACATTTTTCCGCCGGGGATGGAACGTGAAACCTTACCGGCGGATGAACGCTGGCGATCACTGCAATGGCTCGGAACGCGAACGGCCGACGACCCACGGTTTGCAACCGCGATGGTCGGTCACGTTTGGTACATCCTTTCCGGCCGAAAACCTTTGCTGCCGCCGGACGATATCGACGACCCATTGTTTACATCGAAGCGACGCGCCTATCGAATGCAGCGTGACGAATTCGAACGGATTGCGCGTCGATTCGTGGATGCCGATTTCAATTTGAAGAATGTGTTTAAAGATCTGATCGTGTCAGACTTCTACCGCGCCGATGGGTTGGCTACTGCGACGATGAATGCGGAGCGCTTGGCGGAGTTGGATGATGTGGGTGTTGTGCGATTGCTGACGCCCGAGCAATTGGAGCGAAAGTTGTCGGCAATCTTCGGCACCAAATGGGGCCGCTTGACCGATCGTGAGTCCAAGCTGAATATCCTGTACGGTGGCATCGATTCTCAGGAAGTGACCGAGCGAATCGGCGACCCCAGTGGTGCGATGGGAGCGATCCAACGGATTTTGGCCAATGACATTGCCTGCCGGAATGTTGCTGCCGACTTTTCAAAAGCGAAAAGCGATCGACGACTGTTTCCCGGTATTGAACCAGATGTCGTTCCGGGGGAAAGCGACGAATCCGATCATCAGATACGCCTGGCCATTGTGCATCTTCACGATTTGTTACTGGGACGAAACGATGAACCCAGCGATCCCAATGTGCAGCAGACCTTTGAATTGTTGGCGGGGATCATCAACGATGCAAAGACTCGGGAG
Organism: Planctomycetales bacterium; assembly: GCA_020426665.1. Lineage (GTDB taxonomy): Bacteria > Planctomycetota > Planctomycetia > Pirellulales > Pirellulaceae > Stieleria. Next base: position 4,249 of record JAGQPO010000387.1, on the reverse strand, counting down.
GGAATCGAATCGGTGGAAAGTTATTTCTGCCAAACGGAACGCGACACGACGCCACGTGATCCCGACCCCCATTACACGATTCGAGCCTGGCGTGCGGTGGTGACTTACCTTCTCCGTCAGCATGAATTTCTTTACGAGTAAGGTGCATGATGCAACGACGCAGTTTCCTAAAACTTTGTAGCGCTGCGGGCCTGGAGCTGACCGTGCCCATCGGACAAGCGTTCGCCGAAAGCCCGGCCGAAAATCAACGAGAACTGCCTTCGTACGATGGGCCCTATTACGTTGTGTTCAACGCGTCGGGAGGTTGGGACACGACGTACCTGATGGATCCCAAGGGTATCAACAATATCAACCGCCTGTATAAGGAAGGAGATATCGTGACGGAGGGGAACCACCGATTCGCGCCCAATGCAGCCCATATCGAACAGGGCATCAGCAACGAAGATTTCTTTTCCAAGTATGGTAAAGAACTACTGGTATTCAACGGCCTGGATTACTCCGTCAACAATCATTCGCCTTGCTCGCGTTACATGGCGACCGGCAAATTGGACAGTCTCGCGTATCCTACGTTTGCGGCCCTTGTCGCCGCGTGCAACGGACCCGATGTTCCGTTGGCGTTCTTGACATTCGGCAACTACTCGGCGACGGGCAACCTGGTTCCGATGGCGCGCGTACCCTATCTAAATTCTTTGAACCGGCTGGCCAACGCCGACGGCGTTGATGGAAGTGCCCGCCATGCGTTCCATGATGATTTCGTTCGCGATCGGATCGAACGTGCGTTGGAGCGACAAATGCAATCCAGGATTGGGACCGCAAGGTTGCCGCGTGTCGAACGGTCGCAGAGCATGCTGTACTCGGCCCAACTGAATTCAAAAGCGTTGGAACGTATTTCCCCGTTTGTCCCCGAAACGTCTCCCCGGCAACGTTTGAGTCAGCAAGTCGATATTGCACTGGCATCATTCCGCGCCGGAGTTTGTGTTTCAGCCAACCTGTCGATCGGCCAGTTTGATAGCCATGCCAACAACGACGTGGATCAAATGAAACTGATTCCCGAGTTGCTTGCCGGCATCGATTATGCAGTGATGCGATCCGAGGAGTTGCAGATTCGGGAAAAACTGGTGGTGATCATTCAAAGTGAAATGGGGCGGACGCCCACGTACAACCAGGGCAATGGCAAAGATCATTGGTCGGTCGGGTCCATCATGTTCATGGGACCACAAATTCAAGGCAACCGATTGATCGGTGCAACGGATGAAAATCAATTCTTGGTTCCGATCAATCCGGGCACGTTGTTGACGGATTCTGAAACAGGAATTCGTGTACGCCCAGAGCATCTTCATGCCGCCTTGCGAGACTTTGCCAACATCGGCGATCACAAGTGCAGCCAGCAATTTCCGCTGAAAGTTGCGGAGTCGGAACGGCTTCGTGGACTATTTGGCGAGAACCCTTCACCGGTCAGTTGAACCCATCGTGTTCGCATCTTGAAACACATCATTTGAAACCACACACGCATCGCAACCATACGAATGATCAAACGATTCTCAAGTTCATCGTCCAGACAAACTCAAGTCACGTCCGTTTACAGCTGCATGTGCGCTGCGGTTTTTATGATCGGACTCAACATCGGCCCCTCGACGTCGCGGGCCGACGAGCCTGAGTACTCCGGTGACATCTTCGACGTGACGACCATCGACCGGCTTGAACCAGACGGACCGTACAACAAAATCTGGGAACCTTATCTGGTCAAATGGGGATCAAAACAGTTTGTCGCTGCGTACGGTTTGCAAGTCACCGGAAAAGGCGACATGGGCGACATCGTTTGTTCCATCACGCGTGACGCCGGAAAGACTTGGGGACATCGCGTGATGGTGTTCGATCACCGCCAGCGAAACGGCACCGTTCAGTACGCTTACAACAACGCGGTTTTATTTCGCCCACCCAACCAAGACGTGATCTGGTTGTTTGCAATGCGGGCACCGATGCATTATCGCGACAGTGAAAACGCTGATTTGGTCGCGGCGTACAGCGCAGACGGCGGCTACTCTTGGCATCACGTCGAAATCGCAATGGATTACCAAGGCTCGCTGATCATCGTCGCCGGAATTGAAACCGTCCAGCGCGACGGCGTCACGCATTACTTGCTACCGGCCCACCGCAATTCACTTCGCCACGACCCGCACGGTGATCGCCGTCAGTTTGTATTGGAAAGCCAAAGTCTGTTGCATTGGAAATTGGCCGGCTACGTCCCCTATCCAGGCGATGATCCCGTGTTTCTTCACGAAGGTGGTATCGCGACGACCGACAACCCCGGTGAGCTAAAGATACTGATGCGAACTGCCACCATGGACCGCGAGCGGCCTCTCGATCCGCCGCTGGCGTATTCATCAAAGAGCAACGATGGCGGTCGGACGTGGTCGATCGCGAAACCCGAACCCGAATTGCCGAACTATCGTTCCAAAAGTTTCTTCGGAAAGAACAGCGACGACACACAGATTTGTGTCTACAGCGATCACGTCGATCGTCGCGGACTGTATTACAAGACTCGCAGCGTCAATGGAAATTGGTCCGAACAGCGTGAATTTTACGTCGCCGACAACCGAAACAGTTACCCGACATTGATCGAGGACAAATCGGGGCAATGGTTAGCCGTTTGGGACAGTTCCGATTCGCCCGACGACAAACGCACCGCGATCCGTTTTGGGCGGATCAAGTCGAAACCGGAGCCGTAAAAGGAAGTCGAGTCAGCAAAACCTATGTGGGGCGGCTGAGTTGGGACTGCGATCCGATGAGGTTTTGGAAGCATCGCAGTGGAAAAATGTGTCAGCCTCCGGCCTTCCTTGGTTTCGTATTGGACTCCGTTGGCTGACGCCAACGGCAATCTCTGTTTCGGCCTCCGGCCTGATCCTAGCGGGATGACCTGGAGGCGGGAGGCCGAAACAGTGACTGCCGAGGCCGTGAGGCCTCGGAATGCGGTTAGACTGAGTTCCAAGCCCAGCGGGCGACACATCGGAGCCTAATTTCGCCATTAGAGCATTTTTAAAATTCTTGTAGTTTGTCGCCGAACTCTCCGAGGTCGGCTTAGCCGGCCACGGAGTGTCCGGCGACAATCCATCTCAGAACGAGATTCATTGTTCTTGTGCGATCTCGACGGGGACGAATTGGATGCCGTCGACGGAAACGTAACCGTCGGCGTGCTCGTTCGATACCACAACTTTCGCTGCGGTCCCTTTGTTGAATTTAAAAGTGCCCAAGGAACGGGGGGCGCCATCGTCCATGGCAGGTTGCTTCTGGTCGATGATCACCACTTTTTCGCCATCGGCGCTCGCAACGGTGACTCTGGTTTTTGAAGATCGATTGGGGTGCCAAGTGTAAAACAATCGCACTTCATAGTTGCCCGCGTCTGGAAGGGTGGGCGTGAAGGTTGCGGTTTTTTTGCCGCGGTCGGTGTTTCCATCGTGGTGGTATGAAATTCCCAACGTCGATGGCTGGCCGGAACTTTCAACCCAGTGACCCGTATACGTTGCCTGGTCATCGTCCATCACAATTCCCGCCAGGTCGGTGGGAACCACAACCTTTCGTGGTGCGAGTGTCTTTGTGCCGAAGGTCCATCGCAACACCTGTCCGTCGGACAATAAACGCGTCTTCAGTTTGTCATAGTCGACATCCTGCACCGGAACGTCCGCATCGATCGCATGACACGCGGCGGTCGCGGCGGACTGGCTGGTCGCCATCAGCACGGGTTCCATTCGAATGCTCGCAAAGGCCGAATGACTTGCCGAAAGCGCAAAGGTCACGAAGATGTTTTCACATTCGCTGCGTTTCGGCACGATGGCTCCATAACCGATCTGATACGGACCGAAACCCCCGCGCCCTCCCGCTACTTTTCCTTCTCGCGTGACGACGCCGTCTTTGACGATACGGCGGATTTCATGAATGTCGGTTCCGTAAGATCCCAGGGAGATTGATTTGTCGGCGATGGTACGACCAAAGGTATGGTGTTCGGTCATCACCAAATCGCTGACCATCCGCCGGCCTTCGCGAATGTACAGCTGGTGTGGCCAGCCGCCGGTGCGCGTGAATTCATCGGTCGGCAATCCGAAGCGTTTCATATCGCGTCGAACAGTTTCGGGAACTCTGGGGTCGGTTGCCAAAAAATGCAACAGTCCACGGTGATAGTTTTCGATCTCTTTGGCAATCTCCGCCCGACGGTCGGCACTTGCTTCGGGCCACTCCCAACTTGCACCTGGCA
>JAGQPO010000386.1 GCA_020426665.1 Planctomycetales bacterium | reverse complement strand
ACGTACACGCCGCGATTGGCGTTGTTCCGCAAGACGCTGTTGCGGATTTCAATGTCTGACGCGTTGCTGATGTGGACGCCGTCTTCGGCACCAAGAATCTCGACCGAATCGATCGTGATGCCTGTTGCGCCGTCGGTCAGCTCAAACACGTAATTGCCGGTCGGCGTGTTGTTCCGCGTGAGCGACGCTGTGTGACCGGCGGCAGTTGGTCCCTGAATCGTGACTCCGGAATCTTCCGAGCCCAGCAACACGTTGGTCAACGTCGCATAGGAGCCCGTATCAACGAACACGGTATCCCCGGCATCGAGATCGTAAGCCCGCACCAGCGCTGCCAGACTGTTCATCGGCGACGCGGGCGATTTGCCGTCATTGAAGTTATTGCCGGCAGCGGTCGTGTATTCGTTGTCGGATAGATTGCTGTCGGCCGCGACGTTGACGTAGTACGACGTACCGTTATCAGCCACCATGAACGAATCGCTCACGGATTGGACGTTTGTCGGCACACCGTCGTTGACGGCTGTGATGCGAAACCGGCCTGAGTTGCCGTTGGTAATGGCGGTGGCGTTCCAGATGAAATCTCCTTCGCCGAAGCGGTTGGAGGGCACGTTCGACGCGATCGTCGTCCACGTCTGGCCGCTGTCCACGGAAAACTCTATGTTAGCGGCGAACAAGGCCGGCGCCGCAGAATTGGCTTTGGTGATCTCGATCCCGGACACGACCGAGCCAAAGCCGGATGACAGACGATTGATCATGTCGAGTTGCAAGCCGGTCCCGCCGGTCGCACTGAATGAAAACGACTTCGAGACCGCTTTGAATTTATCGCCCGCATCGGCGAAGACGTCGTAATTGGTGAGCACGGTTTGGCCTTGCAACGCGACGTCGAATTTGCGTTGATTGGCTGCGTTGGCGAACGGTTCGACGAAGATCAGGCGAATGGTGTAGTTGCCGTCGAGCAGCGGAACGTTGTAGCTTGTTGTCACCCCGATTTGGTTCGACGGTCCCTGGACAAACGTCGCAAGGACGGCCTCCGGCGGCGGAGTGGTGAGCAGCGAGGTATCGATCGAATTGGTAATCGTCCCGATCGTTCCACCGGTCCGAAACGCCTCGTCGCCCCACCGACCGCTGACCGGATCCGCGATGGCCGATCCGCCGGTGTTGATCAGCGCCACGGGCACGGAGTTGGTGAATCCAGACGAGAGCCATTCAATGGAGACGGCCTGCCCGACTTCGAACTTGGCCCAGCCGACGGGGCTGGTCAGTTGGATTTGCCGGTTCGGGCTGTCTGTGGCATCTATGGTGTTACCGAACGCGCCGGCGTTGATACGATTGCCGGATACCGGTTCTTGCAAGTAATACGACAATGTGTCGCCGGCATCGACGGCAGGCGATCCGGTCTGCTCATGGAAGTTGTCGTCCGCGCCGAAGTCGGTCGAGCTTTCGTCGTCGTAACCGCGGTGATTGTCTGGTCCGTCGATGTCGACAAACTGCGGATCTGCCGCGACACTGTGTTGGTCCCGGCCGAGTTCAAAGTTCCAGTCGGTACTATTCACAATATTGTCGGTTCCCCAAACACCGACGTTGCCGCCACTGCTGATGTGGAGCACGTTGTAGTCGCTGGTAAGACCGGCCTGGGCCGAGTTGGCCACGTTGAACAGGACTCCCGACTCCGTCGACAGCACATTGTTCCGCACGTCGGTGTTCGGTCCAGCGATCAAACGGACGGCAGTTGTCACCGGCTCGAACACGGTGTTGTTGTGGATTTTCACCACGGACGATGTTGACGTCGCCGTGTTGTTTACTTCGATACCAGCCGACGTGTGGTCGTAGATCAAGTTGTTGGTGATCGTCGTCGTGCCGCCGCCGAAGGAAAACACGACCACGATACCTGTCGCGTTGGCGTAGAGCGAGTTCCCCGAGACGAGCGAGCCGCTCGCGGTCAGCCGGATTCCGGCCCGCGAGTTGTGGAAAATTCGGTTGTCGCGAATGATTCCGGCGGAGTTACTGGATGCAGTCGCAATCCCGTCCGTATTGTCGTGGATAACGTTTCGCTGGACCGTGAAGCTCAGCGCGGTCGTCGAGATGCCGGGCTGGCCGTTATCAAAAATCAAATTGTCCTGCACGATGGCAGAGGCACTTGCGACGAAAACCGTGCCTTGGGTAATCGGGCTCGTCGCATTCGAGTGGATGGTGTTTTGTTCCACGACGGCGGCGGTGCCATTCAGAAAAACAGCGCCGAACGGATTGGCAAAAATGTCGTTGCCGTGGACCCTGACGTTGGCGGCAGGGTTATCAACATAGACGGCCTGTCCGGCGTTGTCGTGGATCGAGTTGTCCTCGATGATCGCATCGTCTCCTGACACGATAACTGCGGCGAGCGTTGTCGACGTCCCGGTGTTTGCATAGAACTCATTTTGCGCAAGGACCGCCCGGTTGGCCGACGAGAGAATGTTGACGCCGATGAGGTTATTCCGCACGATGCTGTTGGACAAGGTCGCGTCGTGGCTCGCCAGATCGATGCGCAGGCCCTCGTTGCCGCCAATCAATTCCAACGAATCGAGCGTCACATTCGGCGCGTCTTTTAGATGAAAGACGTAGTTGCCGGTACTGGTATTGCCGCGATTCAACACGGCGGCGTGCGAACTGGCTGTGGGGCCTTGAATCAGCACGCCCGCGTGAATTGAAGTGATTTCGATGTTGTCCGTCAGATTGTAGGTACCGCTGTCAACAAACACGGTATCGCCCGGTCCGAGATCGTAGTTGCGCAGCAGCACGGATAAGCTGGCGAGCGGCGAGTCGGGTGACGTGCCGGAATTCAGATCGTTGCCCGCGGCCGTTGTGTATTCGTTGTCGCTGAAGTCCACATCGCTGGCCGTGTTGATGTAGAAGGTGTTGGCCGCGTTGGATACGGCAACGGCCTTTGGCGAAACGCTGGTCACGCCGCTCAATCCGCTGCCGACCGCCGTGGCTCGGAACAGCCCGGTGTGGCCTTGCGTGGTCTGGTCGGCGATCCAGGTGAACTGGCCGTCACCGAAACGGCCGGGCGTCAGGTTCGTGGCGATCGTCGTCCAGTTCTGGCCGTTATCGGGAGAGAATTCAAGATTGACCGTGAAGCCGACCGGTGCGCCGGCGTCGACGCGTGTGATCTCGAAGGCGTTGATGATCGCAGTGGCATTGAACCCGCTTGTGCGGTTGGTCAGATCCAACTGCAACCCGCCGCCTTCGGATGCAGTGAAGGTAAATGTTTTGGCAACCGCTTTTCGCGTCGCTCCCGCGTCGGCGAAGATGTCATAGTTCGTCAGTACCGTTTGGCCTTGCAGCGTCACGTCGAACCTGCGTTGATTCGCGGCTGTCGCGGTGGGATCGACGAAGAACAAGCGAATTTGGTAGTCACCGTCGGCGAGTGGAACATCGTACCGCATGGGCTGGCCGACGCTGCCGTTGGCCTGAACGAACTTTTGCAGGACGGCGAGCGGCGGGGGATTCGTCACAGCGGAGACGTCGACCGATTGCGTGAATGATCCTGTCTGGCTGAATCCACGACGATATGCCTCGGCGCTCCAGCGGCCGCTGGTGGTGTCAAAGACTCCCGACCCGCCCGCGTCCAACAAGACCACGGGCGCCGGATTGGTCAGGCCGGAAGCGATCCACCGGACGTTGACCGGCTGTCCAATTTCGATCTTTTGGAACGTCCCCGGCTCGACGAGTTGAATTCGTTGTGCGCTGCTCGCCAACGCTTCGGCATCGTTTCCAAAGGCACCCAGATCGGCGACGTTGCCACTAGCCGGTTCGGCACCGTAGATCGCCAGCGGGTCGCCCGTATTCAAGGCCGGCGATCCGGGCAGCGGATGAAAGTCGTCATCTTCGTTACCCAGCACGTTGTCCACGCCATCGGGGTCGGTCAACAACGGATCGGCTTCGAAGCCATGTTGATCGTTGCCGGTCGCGAATTGCCACTCCTGCCATGAAGTGAAGTTCGTCGAACCCCAGGTTGCGATGCGGCCACTGCCGATAACTTGGAACAGGTTGTAGTCGCTGCTGAATGTCGCTTGGCCGGAGTTGCCAATGTTCAGTGCCGCCCCCGATCCGATCACGAAGATGTTGTTCTTTGCCGCGACGGATCCCGCAGCGACGTTGCGGATGGCATCGCCGGCGACCTGGTAGAACGTGTTGCCGACGATCAGGCTGTTGGACGAACCACTGTGGTCGATACCGGCCGTCGTATTTGTGTAAATCACGTTGTTGCCGATCTGGTTTGGGCCGGCGCCGGAGACCAGGATGCCAATGTTGTTGGAGTAGATTACGTTGCCCAGAACGTTCCCTTCGACCGCCTCGATGCCGCTGCCCGCGTTACCGAAGACACGATTGTCGCGAGCCGTAGCGCCCTGGCTGAGTCGAATTCCGCGCGAGCCGGTTCCCGTTGTTCCATGCACAGTGTTGTCACGGGCTTCGGCAAAGCGGCCGTCAAGCTGGATCGCGAAGTTTGTTACGTTTGAGAAGACGTCATTTCCCAGCACCAGACCTCCGCCGATGACATTGATTGCGGCGCTCCCATTGTTCCCGTGTACTGAGTTCGCCTCGATCAGCAAATTGGAAGGAACCGACGATGGCTGGTTGGCATTGATGCCAACAGCATTTCCGAAAAGGTCGTTTTCGCGGACCAACGTATTGGCCGCCGTGGATGTAACGCCGATGCCTGTATTGCTTGTGTTGTTGCGGATCGTATTGTTGCGTATGACGGCGTCATCGCCTTCGATTTCAACCGCAATCGAAAAAAGCGTCGTGTGGCTGTGAATCTCGTTGCCGGCGATCACGGCCCGGTTGGACGTGTCTTCGATGTGGATGCCGCGCGAAGTGTTGTTCCGAACGATCGAACGGGTGATCGTGAAATCGTGGCTGGCCAGATCGACCAGAACGCCTTGATTTGCCCCGAAGATGACGAGCGAATCGAGCGTCACACCCGTCGCGGCTTGCAACTCGAAGACATTGCTGCCGGTAGCCGTGTTGTTGCGGTCGAGCGACGCGAAATGTCCCGCCGCGACCGGCCCTTGAATCCGCACACCGGAATCCGCCGCGCCGATTGCGATGTTGGTGGTGACCGTATAGATGCCCGTATCGACGTAGATCACATCGCCGGCTTCGAGGTCGTAAGCGTTTAGCACCGCCTGGATCGACGCCAGAGGACTGGACGGACTGAGGCCGGTGTTCGCGATGTTGCCAGCGGCGGTGGTGTATTCGTTGTCGGTAAAGTCAACGTCACCGGAGATATTGACATAGTAGGCGTTGGTCGGCGCGGCGACTTCAAATGCCGCGTCGGTAAGGTCAAACACGGCAGGCTGGTCTTCAGAACTGATTCGCAGGAAGTAGCTGGCTGATGCCGGGAAAGTCCCCGCATCGACCGGCCAATCGAACTGGCCGTCGTTCGCTTCGCCCGCAGCCAGCACACTGAACGGTCCGCCGGCACCGGTACTGGAAACTTCCAGCAGCACGTTGCCGGCAAAGCCGTTGGCGCGCCAGCGGATCGGGAACGTGGAATTCTGGGTAACAATCTCGCCGCCGTTCGGATCGAGCAGCAACAGCAAGGGAGATGGGCTGAGTGAGGCTTGCGGCGTATTGCCGTACGCACCAATGTTGATGAACCCGCCGTTGGGTGATGGTTCATTGGCCAGCGGATCGGCGGCCGATCCGCGGTCGATCGCCGGCGACAGCGCAGCGTCGGCCGCTTGCGCGATCGTAGAGAACACAGGCAGACCGCTTGAGACGTCAAGCACCGGGGCCAGCGAACCGCCGTGGAAGCTTCCCACGATGCTTTGCAGATGGAAGTCATCATCACGGCCGTCCGTTGTTCCCGCGATGTATCCGAGCACGTTGTCCGCACCATCAAAGTCCACAAACAGCGGATCGTTCGACAGGCTGTTGGCGTCGCGGCCGGTGGCGATTTGCCATTGTTGTAACGTGGCTTGATTTGCACCCAGCCAATTGCCGACGACACCGGTGCCGCTGGCATACAGCAAGTTGAAATCGCTGGTCAGTCCGACTTGGCTGTCGTTGCTGATGCTCACGCCGGTGCCGGCAGCGGCCCAGAGGATATTATTTCTTAGCTCGATGTTCTGTGGGAATGATTCGATGCGGATGCCATTGCCCGCCGTCGCCTGATACACCGTGTTATTCACCACGTCCGCCCCGTTTCCTTGCGACAGCTTCAATCCGGTCGAGTTGTTGTAGATCAGGTTGTTGGCAATCAGACCGGTGGACGCCGTGGCAAGAATTCCAGTCGGGTTGTTATAGACGACGTTGGACGTGATGGGTGATCCCGCGCCGGCAGAGATGCCGGTGATGAAGTTGCCGTAAACGCGGTTCTCGCGGACCGGCGCACCGCTCTGAACGAAAATTCCCGTTTGGTTGTCGAACACGACATTCCGCAAAACCTGTGTCCCGAACCCACTTTGGATGGCGGCCGTCAGCAATGCTTTGTGACCGTAAACGCTGTTTCCTGCCACCACGATCGTGCCGCTGCCGCTGGCGTTGGCAACGATGCCTTGCTGCTGGTTTTGATGCACAATGTTACCGCGGGCCAGCGACAGGTCGGTGTTTCCGATCACTGTTTGAGTCCCCGCCACGCCGTTGGTGACATCGATGCCAATCCGGTTTCCGGACACCTCCATTGCCTCGACGAACGCGTTGCCGGAGCCCGTCAACTTGATACCGCGGTCTACATTGTTCAGCGATCGGCCGTCGGTCAGGCCAGCGAATTCGCCCGAGATGACAATACCGTGCCGACCGGCGTTCTCGGCCACCAAACCCACAAAACTCGCCGCTGCATTGTTCGGCGTGATGTCGATGGCGTTCAGCGTCTGGTTCTTCGCCGTGATAAAGCTAGCCGCAAAGTTATTGCTGTTGCCGGTAACCCACAAGCCGCGCTGCGAACCGATCAGGTCCAGGTTGCTAAGCGTCATGAAGTCCGCACCGCTCAACTCCACCAAAGCCTGCGGCAAAGCATCCGGGTAAATCCAGTTGATCGTCACATGCTTTGCTGTATCCGTGGGGCCGCGAAGTGTAAATGCTTCTTCGAGCCCCAGGCCGAGGTCTGTCGAACCAGAGATGCGGATCGGATCGAACAGTGGGTACGACCCAGTATCGATCGAAACGACCGCGCCGGAGGGAAGGTTGTAGGCCCGCAGCAGGTTGACCGGATGGGGCTTCGGCGACGTGACGGTCTTGCCGGTGTTGCGGTTCGATCCGATCGCGGCCAGCGTAAACTCGTCGCCCGCATTGCCTGCGTCGTCGACAAAAAAGGTTGTGCTGTTGTCGGGCACGGTGAATGATTCTTGCGCCCGATCAAATGCGAATGAATTGCCGATCAGCGAAACCTGGATTCGCAGCCCCGGCGTATCGAAATTCACGCCCGAACTGGTCGGTATCCAAATCAGTTCGCCGTCGTCCGGCGTCGAGGCCGCGATGGTCGTGACGAACTGCGGACCATGAACGGTATCTTGCAACAAGTCGATCCGCACGGCCGCGTTCGCGCTGTTGTCATAGGATTGCCAGCGAATTGTTTTGGCCACGTCGCGTTGCCAGTCAACGTAAAGATCCGGATAGCGAAGGGCAACGTGCGGCCCGGCGCTTGGAAGTTCTTCGTCCGAATGTCCGAACGCCCCATAGTCCGGCGCGACCGATTCGGGCAGCAGGTACACGAAAGCGTTGTCCAAATAGGCATCGTTGGTCGTACCGGTGACGCGGATCGATTCAAAACGGAATGCAACCTGTCGCGCGCCGACCGGCACCGCCAGCCGATCGCCAACCAAATCCCAGCGATCGCTGACGTTGGCGGCCACTCTGGATTCCGTCCAGATGATGGAGCCGCCTGTGTTTAGG
>JAGQPO010000385.1 GCA_020426665.1 Planctomycetales bacterium | reverse complement strand
TCGAAGAAGCCGGCGTCCACAGCGGTGACTCGGCCTGTGCGATTCCACCGTTCTCCATCTCCGAACCGGTTTTGGAAGAACTACGCAAAGCCACAATCAAATTGGCAAAGTCGCTTCACGTCGTCGGATTGATGAATATCCAATTCGCGATCAAAACGGAAGACGATGTTCCAACCGTCTACATTTTGGAAGCCAATCCTCGGGCCAGCCGCACCGTTCCATTCGTCGCCAAGGCGACGGGTGTTCCCGTCGCAAACTTGGCGACCAAGGTGATGACGGGAAAGACGTTGGCCGAGCTTGGAATCCAGCAAGAGCCGATTCCCAAGCACGTTTCGATCAAAGAAAGTGTTTTCCCGTTTCGAAAATTTGCCGGCGTCGACATCGTGCTGGGACCGGAAATGCGAAGCACCGGCGAAGTCATGGGGATCAGCGACAATTTCCCGTTGGCTTTTGCCAAGAGCCAGCTGGCTGCGGGTGTGACCTTGCCGACGACAGGCAAGATTTTTGTTAGTCTTAGTTCTCGCCACAAAGATTCGGCGGTCGATTTGGGGCGCGATTTACGTGACCTGGGATTCGAAATCTTGGCCACCAGCGGGACGGCGGCACGTCTGGAAGCGGCCGGCGTTTCGGTGACTCGGATCAAGAAACTTGCCGAAGGGCAACCGAATCTGATCGATTACTTGAAAAACGAAGATGTCGCGTTGATCATGAATACTCCCAACGGAAAAGGAGCCCGGACCGACGAAGGACGAATTCGTGCGGCGGCGGTCCAACAAGGCGTACCATGCATCACGACAGTCGCGGCGGCCGAAGCAGCCGTGCGTGCGATGCGGGCGATACGAGACGACGTGATGGCCGTGCAATCCCTCCAAGAACGATACGCGGAATAGTCGATTTCGATGACCGATTCTCAATCGCTGAAAAAACCTTCGGGAAAGCCCGAGTATGACCCTTCAACGTTCCGATTGTTGGTTGTCGATAACGAAGCGGCCCACGCCCGGGCGATGACGGAAAGCCTGGAAAAAGTCGGCTACAAATGCACCGTGGCGACCAGTGGCCCCGAGGCCGCTACCCTGATCGAACGAGACACCTTTGACATCATCATCACGGATATGGTGATGAATGATGTCGACGGTATGAAACTGCTGAAACTGGCCGGACAACGTCTGCCCGATGCGGAAGTCGTGATGGTCACCGGACATGCCACCGTGCCGATCGCGGTCGAAGCGATGCAGCAGGGGGCATTCAATTTTCTCGAAAAACCGATCACGCCCAGCCGATTGCGGGCGATCGTCGAAAAGGCCGTCGGCGCGGTAGGGCTGCGACGACAAAATAACGAACTGATGTCCCGGCTGGATGAACGGTTCGGATTCGAAGGCATCATTTATACCAGCAAGAAAATGCAACTGGTCATCGACCGGTTGCGCAGGATCGCGGCAACCGATGCCACCGTTTTGATTACGGGCGAAAACGGTACGGGAAAAGAAATCGTTGCCCAAGCCGTTCACCAGAATAGCCCGAGACGTAATAAATCGATCGTCGCAATCAATACCGGTGCGATCGCGGAAAACTTGGTGGAAAGTGAATTATTCGGCCACGTCAAAGGTGCATTCACCGGCGCCGATGCCGATCGAGTTGGCGCCTTCGAATACGCCAACGGAGGCACCCTGTTTTTGGACGAAGTCGGCGACATGCCGATGAGTACACAAATCAAATTGTTGCGTGTCCTGGAAGAAAGCAAGATCACTCGGGTCGGCGATAACAAACCGATCAAGGTCAACGTCCGGTTGATCTCGGCAACCAACCGACCGCTGGAAAACATGATCGATGCGGGAACATTCCGAAGCGATTTGTATTTTCGATTGAAGGTCGTCACCGTCGAATTGCCTCCATTGCGAGAACGCAGCGAAGATGTCATCCCGTTGATGGATCACTTTCGCAAAATGTTCTTGAGACGACACGACAAGGCAACGGCGCATTTCACGCCGGCGGTGACGAAGCGGTTCTTTTCCTATGATTGGCCGGGTAACGTTCGCGAATTGCGAAATTTCGTCGAAATGATGGTGGTTTTGGACACCGATGGCAAATTGGACATCGATGATTTGCCGCCGGAATTGATTGACGACAACGCGGTGGACAGTTCCGTCGACGCGGCCGAGTTGCCGGCAATCACCGATGGTGCTGAATCCAGCTTGGTCGGTCAACCGTTAAGCGTGATCGAACGTTGGGCGATCGAGAAGACGTTACTACTGACGAACGACAACCGCGAGGAAGCGGCGAAGATTCTGGGCATCGGTGCCCGTACGCTGTACCGACGGTTGGATCAATACAAGAAAGAAAGTGGCGAAGACACGGACTCCGATGACGACCCATTCGACGATGACGCGGACGTTGATTGAACCATCCGCGTTGGGCGTAACGGCGAGTTACTGGAAACTCGCCCCGCGCGGCAATTGATACCCACGTTGGAATTCCTGGCCGGTCATTTCTCGTTTGCCTGCGGGACACAGCGTTTCGATTCGCAATGCTCCGTCGGCAGCCGCCACGACAAGATCCTTTCCACCGGTGATCTGGCCCACCCGCAGGTCATCGATCGCCTCATCAACCGCACTGACTTTGGTGATCGCGACCCGAAGTGGCGGTTTGTCTTCGCGCACTGCCAAATGTGCGAAAGCGACCGGCCAAGGCTGCATTCCGCGAACGTGGCAATCGATTTCTGTGCGTGTTCGGTTCCAGTCAATCTCGGCTTCGCTTTTGTTCAACCGCGGAGCCTTCGTCGCTGAACCAGGGTCTTGGACTTTTCCAATGACCGACGCCCCGTCCCACCGCGACAAGGCTTCGATACTGTCCATGACCAGCGGGACACCAAGTTGCGAAAGCCGCTCTTCCAACTCACCGGCCGTTTCATCGCTTTTGATCGCCGTTGTTACCGCACCAACAATCGGGCCGCCATCCAACTTGGGTGTCATGTGGATGACGCTGACGCCTGTTTCGCGATCGCACGCCAACAAGGCTCTCTGAACGGGGGCCGCGCCACGGTAGGCCGGCAACAGCGAACCGTGCAAATTGATGCCGCCTAACCTGGCCGTTGCCAATGCCTGGGGTTTTAGGATTTGGCCGTAATCGCAGACGACCAACAGGTCGGCTTCCAATGCGCCAAGTTGTTCAACGGCGTCGGCGTCGTTGATACTGGGGGGATCAAGGATGGGCAAACCATGTGTCGTTGCCCACGTTCGCACCGGCGCCGGTGGCGGGCCTTTGCGACTTTTGACCGGCGGTTCGGGTTTTGTGACCACCGCCAGAATTTGGTGGCCGGATTGGCGAATGGCTTCAAACGACGGAACGGCAAATGGGCCGGTGCCCATAACGATAATACGTAAGATCTTGTTGTCTCCCTATCTAACGTTACTAACAATATTTTTCGGTCCACTCGGACAGTCGGGCGATCAAGTCTTCGTCCGACGGCATGGATCCGGTTCCCTGTTTGGAGCGGAAGTCGGTTTCCAGTTCCTGCATTCCGGCTTCCAGGTCGACTACCGCATGCTCGTTCATTCGATCGAAGAAAAGAGTACCATCCAGATGGTCTATTTCGTGCAGGAAGATCCTGCCCAAGAAACCTTCAAACGTGGCATCAATGGCATTTCCCTTGATATCGAATGCACTAAGTCGAAAAGACTTTGGACGGATCACCTCGCCCGTTAGTCCCGGCAGACTCAAGCAGCCTTCGTCCAGCGTTTCGTTCCCTTTCGGGCGACTGACTTCGGGGTTCAGGATCACGTACTCTTCGCCGCTGCCACGTTCCCCGGTCGGATTTGCAACGAACATCCTTAGCGGCAAGTCGACTTGATTGGCAGCCAGCCCGACTCCCTTGGATTGGTACATCAGGTCCAGCATCTCGTCCGCAATTTTCCTCAGTTCCGCATCGACACGTCGAATCGGTTTACTGACGAATCGCAGCGTCGGGTGGGGGTAATAGATGACTTCAAGGGGCATGGTGGGGCGACAAATAAGGAAAGGACTGATTGGCTCGATCGGGTAAGATTGGAAACCAGGGAACGTGCGACGTCCTCTGCCCCCAAAGGATGACCGATCAGGCTGGTTTTGTCATTCGGGGAGAGGCTGATACGCGGCTCCCCTCTCGACTTTTTTCGCTCTGTCAGGCACGATCGTCGCTGGACAACGCTAATATTTTGGATTCGCGCACGATTCACCTGCGCCAAAGTCGACCTCCAGGGGCTGGCGTTGCCACACCAATGATGTTTCTGGCGATCCGGTCGGCATGTACTGCTGTGCCGACGCATTTCGAATTCGACGCCTTCATCCGCTGTCTACCCATGGATCACTCACCCAATCTCGCTGCCACCAAGTTGTGGGCCGATCTAGCGTCCGACCCTCGCGTACGCGTTGCGGAGAATGAAATTGCGGGTGCAAAGGTTCTGGATTTTGGGGTTCAGGAAACGGGATCGATCCGCGCCGGATTGATGTTGGCTCAATCATGCATGGGCGATCTCGGTCATGTTTCGATTACGCCGTGTGACGAGTCGCGGTTCGCCGTCGGGAACCTGGTCACCGTGCGTACGGATGCTCCATTGACTGGATGTTTGGGATGCCAGTACGCCGGATGGCCGGTGCAATCGGAAGACTACTTTGCGATGGGCAGTGGCCCGATGCGATTGCTTCGTGGGAAAGAACCGGTCTTGCTGGATCTGGAACTGACGGATGTTCAAACCGATAGCGCGTGCGGCATTTTAGAATCCGACAAACTGCCGACGCCGTCGGCGATCGAATCGATTGCCAATGATTGCGGAATCAGCGCCGGTTCGCTGACTTTGGGCGTTGCCCCCAGCACGTCGTTGGCGGGTTCAATCCAGATTGTCGCCCGCAGTGTTGAAACGGCGATGCACAAATTGGACGATTTAGAATTTGACGTTCGCCGTGTGATCAGCGCTATCGGATCGGCACCGCTGCCGCCCCCGGCAAAAAAAGGTAACACGATCGGCGGTATCGGGCGGACAAACGATGCTATGCTGTACGGAGCCCGAGTCACGTTGTGGGTCGATTGCGAAGACGAATCGATCGAGTCAATTTTGATGAAGATCCCCAGTTGTGCTTCGCCCGACCATGGACGCCCCTTTGAAAAGATCTTTGCCGATTACAACCACGATTTTTACCAAGTCGACCCATCATTGTTCAGTCCGGCAGTGGTGGTGATACATAACTTGTGCTCGGGACGAACATTTTCGGCAGGACATATCGTTACCGAAATCTTGCGCGAGTCATTCGGGACATGAACGCATTGCCCGCCGCGCCCATGCGATTCCTGATGCTCGGACCACAACAAGGCTGGCATGCCGAACAGTTACGCAACGCCGCCCGCCGGCAAGGCCACCGATTGGATGTCGCCAGTTACGAATCGATATCTGCGCAGGTCGGCAATCCCGCGATGCCTGTTACATTGTCCGGTGAATCCGGAACACTGAGCCAGTACGATGCGATCTTGACCCGGACGATGCCGGGCGCGTCGATGGAAAAGATCACCTTTCGGCTGGCCGCACTTCATGCCATCGCCGACAATTTGCTCGGCAAGTCGATTGTGATAATCAATCCACCGCGCGCCTTGGAATTGTCGATCGACAAGTTTGCCACCCTGGCTCGGTTGGCCGCCGCCGGTTATCCCACTCCGCCGACACGGATCGTACAATCACGTGGCGAAGCAATGCGTGCGTTCGAAGAATTGGGGTCGGATTGTATCGTGAAGCCAATCTTCGGCGGCGAAGGGCGAGGCGTGATGCGAATTTGCGATCCACAATTGGCCTGGTACGCATTTTCCACGCTCGATCAAATGGATGCGGTGTTGCAAATCCAAGCCTTTATTAAGCCGGGCGGCAAAGACACTCGGTTGTTGGTCGTGGGGAACCAGGTTTACGGCGTGCGACGATACAATCCCAATTCGTTTCGATCGAATGTTGCGGCCGGTGCGACGTGCCAAAAAATAGACGTCGACGACGCGACGGCCGCGATGGCCAAGCGAATCGCTGCGATGTTCGGACTCGTTTTTGCTTCCGTCGATCTGATCGACAACGATCACGGACCGCAAATGTACTTGGAAGTCAATGCCATACCGGGGTGGAAGGGAGCCCAGGCGGTCATCGATGAATCAATCGCCGACGCGGTGCTGACAGCCTTGATTGATCAATCACGGAGTGCGGTTGCGTGAGTAGTGAAGTCCGAGATGGAAACGTCGCGTCAAGGCTGGGTATCGTCACCGCGTTGGCCCCGGGAGCGATCGCGATCGCAGAACCGAACGGACCGCCGCTGCGCGATGGGAATCGCAGCTATGCGCTGACGACGTTCAAGAATCTTGATGAACGCAGTGAAGCGATCGCAAAGGGTTTGATTCGTTGGGGGATTCATCCCGGAATGCGTCTGGCGATGCTGGTACCGTTCGGCGGCCAGTTTATCGAACTTGTGTTTGGATTGTTGAAAGCCGGTGTGGTCGTCGTATTGATCGATCCGGGAATCGGGCGAAAACACTTGACACAATGCCTGTCCGATGCGCGACCCGATGGATTTGTTGGTATCCCCAAAGCTCACGCGATTCGTGTGATGCTCCGCCATCGATTCCGATCAGCGATGTGGAATGTCACAGTGGGACGCCGGCTGTTTTGGGGCGGCAAGACGCTGCAACAGATTATAGACATTGGTCGCCAAGGGGCCGATGCCCCAAACCGTAACGAGTTGCCAACGATCAATCGTCCTGATCCCGCTGCGATTATTTTCACGACCGGAAGCACCGGTCCGCCGAAAGGTGTTCTGTACAGCCACGCGACGTTTCACGCCCAGATCGATCGTATTCGAGAACGATATGACATCCATCGCGGTTCACGCGATTTGGCCTGTTTTCCGTTGTTTGGTTTATTCGATGCTGTCATGGGGGTGACCACGATCATTCCCGACATGGACCCCACTCGCCCGGCCGACGTTAATCCCCAACGTCTGATCGAAGCGGCCGAGCAGTGGGAAGTCGACCAGGCATTCGGTTCGCCGGCGCTGTGGAATACCGTCGTTCGTTGGTGTGAACAAAACTCGGTAAAGAAACCTTTTCCAACGCTGCGCCGTGTCTTGTCCGCCGGAGCTCCCGTGCCGGCATCTACGATGCTGAAGTTGCGTGAATTGATCGCCGAGGATGCCGAAATCTTCACCCCCTATGGCGCGACCGAGGCGCTGCCGATTGCATCAATCGAATCACGAGAGGTGATTTCCGAAACCGGTCCGGCGTCGATGAAAGGTAAAGGTGTTTGCGTCGGCACACGATTCGACGACGTTCAATGGAAAGTGATCGAGATAGATGACGGTCCGATTGAAACCATCGAACACACGAGGGAATTGGCGACCGGGAAAATCGGCGAATTGATGGTCACCGGACCGATGGTCACGCGAAAATACGTCGTTCGAAGCGACCAGAACGCAATGCACAAAGTCTCCGATGGTGATCGTGTTTGGCACCGTATGGGCGACGTCGGTTACCTGGATACGCAAGACCGGTTTTGGTTTTGCGGAAGGAAGGCTCATCGTGTGACCAACGACTACCGCACTTGGTTTTCCGTTCCCTGTGAGGCAATCTTTAACGCCCATCCACGAGTCTACCGATCCGCCTTGGTGGGCCGAGGAGAAAAAGGAAAACAAACACCGGTGATCATGATCGAACCGGTCAAAGAACACTGGCCAAAATCAGCGCAACAAACTGAACTGTTAGTTGCCGAATTGTTGGAATTGGCGTCGCGAAATCCGCTGACTCAAAAGATCCGCGAAATCGTGATACGGAAGCAACCGCTGCCCGTCGATATCCGCCACAACAGCAAGATCTTTCGTGAAAAACTTGCCGCGGAACTCGAGTGATTCTGATTCTCTCTGATGGACCACTAGCGTCTGAAAGAAAGTTGCCGACTCGCATCCCAAGTGCCCCGTTAGGGATGCGAGTCGGCTTGCCCCAATCCTCTTCTGCCTGTTTCAACCCCGGTTGGCGTCCACAACGTCATACGACTTAACTTGTGAACTATCGCACTGCGACAAAGTGACAGATTAGCTAAATTGCGAACCAATGTGAATATGAATCGCACAGTTTTCGAACAAAGGGCCTTGAATTACCACTAGCCACCGCCGCCTGCCCCCCAAACGTGCTGTGAAGTTGGTTTTTTGATAGCCCAGCGGGCGAAACATCAACTGCCGGGGTCGTAAGGCCCCGGAAAACAAGGCACTTGGAGCGATAGCCCGGAGACATCTGAGG
>JAGQPO010000015.1 GCA_020426665.1 Planctomycetales bacterium | reverse complement strand
GAAAGTGGGCAGCCCCGCCGTAGTCTTTATATCCAGTCGCGCCGCAGTCGTCCTGTTGCTTTACTGCAGACCTTTGACGCGCCGGTGATGGAAACAAATTGCGAGTCGCGGGCGAATTCGACGGTCGCGACTCAATCGTTGATGTTACTGAACGGCCAATTCATCCTGGATCAATCTGCAAAATTGGCCGATCGTGCGGCGAGCGAAGCCGAATCGATCTCGGGGGAACGGCTTGCGACGTTACCTGAATTGCCGAAGCTGAAGCAAAGTTTGTGGCGGTACGGTTTCGGATACTTTGACGAAACAACCGGCCAAACGGTGTTCACAGCATTTCCGCATTGGACGGGGGATCAATGGCGCGGTGGCCAGCAGTTGCCCGATCCAACGTTGGGCTGGGCCTTGTTGCATTCCTCCGGCGGCCATCCCGATTCGGCGGAACGCGCCGTGATCCGTCGTTGGGTCGCCGACGGTGACTGCCAAATCATCATCGATGGAAAACTTTCGCATCCGTCGGAAAATGGTGACGGCGTGCGGGGCAGGATTGTCAGCAATCGCAGCGGAGTTGTCGGAAACTGGGACGCGCATCACGGCGAGGTTGACACGCGCGTCGATCGAATCGAGATAAACGATGGCGACACGATCGATTTCATCGTCGATTGCCGCAGCAACCATACTTCCGATTCATTCAACTGGCCGATCACTCTGACCGTTCACCGTCCCGGCGAAGACGAATTGAAGCTGTCATCGCAGCAGCAGTTTGCAGGGCCAGCGGAATCAACCGAAAAACTGCCGGCTCAAATCGTTCGTGCCTGGCAACTTGCTTATTGTCGCGATCCCGACGAAGACGAATTGAAGATGAGTGTCGAATTTTTGGCGAAACAGATTCAGACCATGATCGCGTCGCCGCCGTCCGTTCCGCAAGGAAGAACGATCTTTCAACAGGCGATGACGAATCTGTGCCAGTCCCTACTAAGTTCTAACGAGTTCTTGTATGTGGAATAGACCTTTTTCGCGCCGTGATTTTCTTTGCCAACAAGCTATGGGCGTCGGCTCGGTGGCGCTGGCGTGGTTGCTGCAACAAGACCAGGCGTTTGCCAAGCCTAAAAACGTTCCAAAGGGACCGTTGAATTTTGATTTGACGCCAAAGCCGACACACCACGCGCCGCGCGCCAAGGCGATGATTTCGCTGTTCCAACACGGCGGGCCTTCGCACATGGATTTGACCGATCCGAAGCCCGAACTGACAAAGTATGACGGTACCCAGTACAACGGCGAGGTCGGTTTCAGTTTCGTCAACGAAGCCAGCAAAAAGTTGATGGGAACGCGATGGAAGTTCGCCAAGCATGGACAGTGTGGAACGGAGTTGTCCGAGCTGCTGCCTGAGACTGCCAGAATTGTCGACGACATTTGTTTGATCCGCAGCATGCACACCGGGGCCAACGGGCACGAAGTGTCGATTCGATACTTCCATGGCGGTATTCCCGGTGTCACCGGCCGAGCACATTTGGCGTCATGGTTGTTGTACGGTTTGGGCAGCGAAACACAGGAGTTGCCGGCTTACATGGTTTTGACCGATCCGGGTGGCCATCCGGTCGACGGGACAAACAACTGGTCCAGTGGTTTCATGCCGGCGCTGTTCCAGGGAACGATGCTGCGACCCAACGAGCCGCGGATATTGAACCTTGATGCGCCGCCACACTTGCAAGGGACTCCGCAACGACAGAACCTTGAGTTTCTGCAAGCACTGAATCGACGTCACGCCGATCGGTTTCCCGGGGCCGGCGATCTGGAGGCCCGGATCGCAAGTTACGAATTGGCCGCGCGGATGCAAACTGCGGCGCGCGAAGCACTGGATATCTCCAAAGAGACAAAGGCCACGCATGAAATGTACGGATTGGATGATGATGCGACGCGGGAATATGGTACACGTTGTTTGATCGCGCGACGGTTGGTTGAACGTGGCGTCCGGTTCGTGCAATTGTTCCTAAACGGTCAACCATGGGACAATCACAGCAACCTGGCGTCGGCGTTGCCGGGGATCTGTAAAAAGACGGATAAACCCGCTTCAGCGTTGGTCAAGGATCTGAAGCAACGTGGAATGTTGGATGATGTTATTGTGCATTGGGGAGGCGAGATCGGCAGATTGCCGGTAACGCAAAATCAAGGGGCTCCGGAAAAGGACGGGCGCGACCACAACGGACAAGGGTTCAGCATGTGGCTTGCCGGAGGCGGTATCAAGCCAGGAATGACGTACGGCGCCACCGACGAATTCGGCCACCGAGCGGTGGAGAATGTTGTCACGCCGAATGATTTCCAAGCGACGTTGATGCATCTGTTTGGATTGAATTGGAATGAATTGTTGTTCCACCACAACGGCCGACAAGAAACGATTACCGCCGGTCGCCCAGCCCATATCGTGGAACCAATCTTGCGGTAAACGGTCGCCCGACTTCGCCAGACCTGCTGATGCTTCGACTTCGGATGATATGTTCGGATCCAGTCAGACGCCCTTTGCGGAAACAGTGGAATGCTGGATCAACTCCAACAAGTCGGCGACCGATCGCGAAGGGCGATAGCCGGTCCGCGTGCAGGCAACCAGGAAAACCTTGCCCATCTCGTTTGACAACGATTTCGTCGCCAATGATTTAACCATCCGTCCGCCGGAAAGTCCGGCAACGATACCGATCCCCAAACCGGCGCGAACGCAAGCGATTGTGGTGGCACTGTTGTCGGTTTCGATGCGGATGTGCGGCTGCGAAAGACTGCCGCTGCGAGCCAACCAGCGATCAAACTCGCGTCGAACAATTGTGTTCTGATGTCCCAGAACCAGCGGTTCGTCCAGAAGGTCGCCGATCGCAACGCGGCGTCGTTTGGCAAGTCGATGACGCTTGAGCATGACCGCCAGATACTCGATTTCATAGAGTCGTTGGATCGAGATGCCGTCCAAGCGAGCTTCACGAAAAGGTTCGATCATCAATGCAATTTCGGCATCGTTGTCGTCCAACATTTGTTGTGCGGTACGGTTGTCCGCCGTCATTAAACGCAAATGAATCGATGGATACGATCGGGCAAATGCTTGGAGCGGCCTCCCGAGCTCTTCCAGCATCATCCGAACGCCGACAACCATCCGAATTTCAACTGGCCTGGATTCTTCCTCGTGGATGCTCTCGAAGCTGCTTTGAATCGACTCTAAAATCGGCTGTAGATGTCTGTAAAGGGTGTCGGCAGCCGGGGTTGCAGTGACCAGTCTGCCTTTTCGTGCGAACAGCGTGGTTTGGTAGGTTCGTTGCAGAACTCGAATTTGCTCCCACAGAGTCGTTACCGTCATGTCCAGTCGACGCGACGCTTCCGCATAGCCTCCGCACCGATACACTTCGCAAAAGGTTTGCATCTGTTGAACGGTCAATTTGGTGGCGTCGCAGGCAGTCATCTTTGTCCATCCGATATTTTTGAATACTGTTTCAAGATTATACGATAGAACCAGACGGACATAACCTCTAGAATCTTCGCTTTAATTGATCCATGGGTAAGGGTTTAGCGTCGACAAAGAATCCGAGTTGTGAGAGTCAATGCGCTGGCTGATCCTATTTTCGACTTTCCTGCTGTCCGTCCTGCTGTACGTTGACCGGGTTTGCATCTCGGTGGCCAAAGACGCAGTCGTTTCGGACTTGCAATTCAGTGATACACAGATCGGATGGGTGTTCAGTGCATTTGCGCTCGGGTACGCACTTTTCCAGACACCCGGCGGATGGTTGGCCGATCACCTGGGGCCTCGCCGTGTGTTAACTCTGATTGTCACGGCATGGTCGATCTTCACAGGTTTGACTGCCGCTGTCGGCCAATTTGCGACGATGTTGATGGTCCGATTTTTGTTTGGAGCTGCCGAGGCGGGTGCGTTTCCGGGGATGTCGCGCGCGGTTTTTTCCTGGATTCCGATGAATGAACGGGGGCGTGCCCAAGCCATCAACTTCTCTGGCTCTCGAATCGGCGCGGCGGTGACTTTGCCGGTGATTTCATGGCTGATTGTTCGCTACGGATGGCGATTCACATTTGTGATTCTGATGGCGGCTGGTATCGTTTGGGCTGTCGGTTGGATGCTGTTTTTTCGCGACGACCCGACCAGTGCCTCGTGGCTTGGCCAGGCGGAACGCGATCATATTTTGGCGACGCGGCAAACGACACGATCGGAAGGTGCCGCATCGGGGAATTCGATCAGCATCACAGAACTGATGGCGTCCCCAAACATGCCGCGGCTGTGTGTCCAATACTTTGCTTCCAATTTCATGTTCTTCTTCGCGTTGACATG
>JAGQPO010000384.1:4215-6196 GCA_020426665.1 Planctomycetales bacterium | reverse complement strand
CAGCGCAACTTCCGCTTTGCTTTCCCGTCAAATCTGGGGTAGCAATCCCTCCTCGCCAGAACGTGAAGCAACGTATGAGTATGACGGTCGAGGGCAGGTCAAGTCCGTTCTGTTGGGGAGTTCCGTCTACTACGATCCGATCTTGATCTCAACCGCCCAAAGCCAAATGTGGGCGGGCACCACGCAACCAGTCACAACCAGCATCACCTACCCCACGAGCACCCTCCAGAAGCTTGCCTACACAGATCCTCAGAATCAGACGATCACGGACTTCGGCGAGAATCTCGTGGTCCAATACACGCTCGATCAGTTCGGGCGCATGCTGCGGCGGGGGACGTATGTTGGTGCGGCGGTCACCCCGCTTTCCGAAGAGGCTTGGGAGCGGGATCACTTTGGCAATGTGATTGCCTATACCGACGAACTCGGTCGCGTCACTTACTTCGCCTACGACTACGAAACCGTTCCAGCGGATCCCGATCAGAACTCAGCCTCATTGGACCCGGACGACTATCGTGGAAACATCGTGGCGATCACGGATGTCTCTGGGACGCTTCTTTTTGAGTACGAAACGGATGACGGGAATGGTGATGCTGTCGGCCGACTGATGAGAAGTGTGGATCAACGAGACGTCGAGACGATATTTGAACGGGACAGCTTCGGTAGAATTCTGACTCGAAGGATCGTTCGGGATGGGATCGACACATCGGCCAGTCCAGGAGCAGCAGACTACTTCGAGCAGTGGGAATACTACGACAACACCAGCCCATTTGAGGGGCTTTTGAAGTCGTACACCAATCCTCTAGGCCTGCTGATCGAATACGTCGACTACGATGCGAACCGCCGGTTGGTGGAGTCAAGGACCACGGATCAGGGGATCGATCTTGGCGGCACGATAGATGATGAAATCCAAGTGACAACATTCACCTATGACGCCTTTGGAAATCTCAACCGCACGACCCTCTACGAAGGTACCGTCGCTGCTGCAAACGAAATCTCCGAAACCGACTACGACTTCGACCAGACCGGATTGCTAAGACGGTTAACCGTCCTTTCGCCAGATGATGCTCAGCTCTCTTACAACTCGTTTAACTACGACGCGAATGGAACGCGAACTGCTGTGATCGATGGCCTGGGAGCTATCTCGACAACCGAGTACAACACAGCGGGCCAGTTGACCCAGACAGTTCTCGCCAGCGGCGCGACGTACACTGCTCACTTCACGGGTCAAGCGGAAAGTATCGAGCAGACGACGAGTTACGGCTATTACAACGACGGTTCTCTCAAAAGCATCGAACTTCCGGACGGAACTCAGCAACTCTACTTCTACGATCCCATTGGTCGCAAGGATTGGGTGTCCACAAATGGAGTTGCAGGGAAGTCGACCATCAACCCGGACGATTCGCTCTCAATTCAGCTGGATCAATTGCATGTACTGCGCACAACCTACGACGTCGCCGGCCGTGTGATTGAAGAACACGATCTGCTGAAAGGGTCCAACACGACATATGCCTACCAGGATCATCGGGTTGATCTACCGACGCAGGTGTCGCGATTGTTCGTCAGTCTGCAGCCGAATTACCTCGAATCCCAGAAGACCGTCATTCGTTACGATGCCGTTGGGAATGTAATCTTTTCGCAATCGGGCGCTGGGGCAGCTGTTCGCACGGAATACGACGAACTAGGTTACGCCTCTACCAGCAAGGTCCTGGCTTATTCTGGAGCACAGGTCGAGTTCACGACCAACCCCTTGGGACAAGTTGTTGAACAAGATGAGATTCGGTTCACCGGTTCCAACAGCGCTACGATTACCACATCGTACGAATATGATGAACAAGGTCGCTTGCGAAAACTCATTGATCCACTCACCGATGGGCAGGGTACCGACGAAACCGGAGCCACACCGGCCACGGTCGATTACGCATTCGCTAACGACTTGAGCTTCCCAGACGGGACATCGCGAGACGTCCGTGTCGTGAGATCT
>JAGQPO010000384.1:0-4202 GCA_020426665.1 Planctomycetales bacterium | reverse complement strand
TTGGAGTCCTTTCAATATTTTGATGCCGCAGGTCAACTCGTTGCGACCGAAAATGAGCTAGATGGCGTTACCATCTACGAGTATGACCTCACTGGCAATCTGACTCACGAACGCTTCTATCCCGCCGCAAATGACCTGTACCATGAACAGAATAACCCAACCGGTCTGAAACAACGGCATGTCGAATACGAGTACGATTTGCTCGGCCGTCGGCGGGCCACCACGGTGCACGGTACAAACCCGATTCAGTCGTTTACGGACTACTTCCTCCCAAGTGACACCACCGCCGGCTGGGACATGGTGGTCACCGATCCCAACGGTGGACAATCGGCCGTCCTACAGGATTCGTTAGGCCAGGTTGTACTCACCGTACAACCCGATCCTGGGATGCTGCACGATGCCACTAATCCGGCAATGGACATGCCAATCACGCTCATTTCGTATGAGTACGACACGGACAACCTCTCCACAATCATCACGTCAACTCTCTCTGTCGGGACGGCCGCAGCCAACTCACTTCCCGTGGTCGATGCCGATTACTCAGAGATTCGCAAAACCAGACAGCGATTAGATGACGCCGGGCGGCTGGTCAGGGCGGAAGAGGAAGTCGCTGGCAACTTCATTATTCGTCAGATCATCAACCACGATGCCTCCGGACGTGTCAAGCGGACCGTCGATGGCGATGGGAACGTCACCCGCTATCTGTATGACGACCGGGTCACCGGGACCGGTCAGGCCAACGCCATCTACTATTCGAACTCCTCTGCCAGTAACCAGTTCCGGCAGTTTGACTCCGCTGGGAACCTGATCAAGCAGTCCAACACGTCAACGTTTGATGGTCGCAACACCCGCAGCTACACGGTGGATGCATTGGGGCGAACAACATCTGAGACGATTCAGATCGACACCGTCGACGCCAATGGGAACTCCACTGGTCAAATCACAGCTTCCAGAATCTGGACGTATCAGGGACTGACCACGCAGTACACCGACCGGGACGGCAGGATCACGAGCACCACGTTTAATCCAGCGACAAGAACGCAAACCGAGTCGCATACTAACAGTGACTTGGAAACCTACACCAGCACCACGACGCTACATTCCGATGGATCTGTGCTGAGCCTGGCCGACGAACTTAAAAACTCGGGTGGCTCGGTGCTTTCCTCGTCCTCGATCAGTTATCTCTATGATGAAAATGGTCGACGCACCCAGGAATCCACGTCCGGAATCTTCGCCGGTTCAAACATCCCCGCGACGACGATTGGGTTGACCTACGAGCCTGATGGTCAACTCTCTCAGATTTCCCGCTCGCTCGCTGGGACTCTCATCAGCCAGACGAATTATACATTCGATGACTTGGGACGAGTTCAGACCGTATTCGACAATATCGCCTCAAGTGCGGGCGGGCTCTGGATCGGAGATAGCGCGGGTGAGGACAAATCGATAACATTCAAATATAACGCTGATGGTCAGATCTCTTCACTGCAGCGTTACAAGGGAGACGTTTCCGTTGCGATGCCACAGTTGGCCGATCGTGGACATTCCGAATACACCTATTTTGACGATGGTCGCATCGAGGATCTGCAACATTTCGAACAGAGTGACAACAGCCCGACAGCGTTCGCCACGTACGCAACAACATTCAATGGCGCTGGTCGTGTTCAATCACAGACCACCACACTACTCCACGATGACGCCCACAATCTGGACGAATTCGTCAACATCTCCACATCATTTGAATACGATGAAAAAGGTCAACTTGAGAAAACGATTGTTACGGACCAGACCGGAACAGGCACCCCGGAAACCAGGCAAATCACCTACGACGACTCAGGCAACCGTAACACAACGAGCCTCTACGATAACCGCATCTACAAAGTCGTGGATGGAGATACCACTTACACCTACGAGTACGACAAGGAAGGGAACGTTACAAAGATCACCAGTGTTTACACCGAGCACATAGAGACGAACGACGTAATCAGCGCACAGCGTACAGTTACCGAAGTGAAGGAGCTAGACTGGGATCATCGCGGTCGTCTATCGCAGATAGACACACTCACAACCAATGCGCTCTCTGCTGGACCAACGACAACTTCTCGCATTCGTGTCAAGTATGCGTACGACGCCTTGAATCGTAGAACTGGACAGGAAGTCACCAAATATGCCAGTGACACACAAACTATCGATACCCAGGAAGCCTTCACCTACGTCTACGACCCCACTGGCTTGGTAATGGAAACGCAACTGGGAGCGAATGATTCCTTTGAAGTCTCCAGGCATTACTTCAACGGAATCCCTCAGTCTGGTTTGCTCGCAGTTGACCAGACGGATGCGTCCTCGGGGTTTACCACAACCGCTTGGACATTCGCAGATAAGGGCGGCAACGTCGCTGTTGTTGGTTCCGCGACAGGGGCCGCTGGGGCTAATCCCGTTTGGAACCGCTACATTTATCAATTCGATTCGCATGGCAACATCGAAAAGCAAGACGGTACTGAAGGCGTTCTGCAAGATGTTCCCATCATCTGGCGCGGACTCCAATTTGAAGAAACCACCGGCTACTTCTGGACCGGCACCACTGCCGTCAACCCCCAGACTGGTCGCTTCCTCAATCAAGCTGCCCGCGGAGAAAACCCCTACACCTTCGCCGCCAACAACCCCGTGGGAACAGCTTCATTGGTGGATGACGGCGATTATGGTGCCCCAGACCCTTATTCAAACTGGTTCTACCGTGCTTATGGAGAGACATTCAGAAGTGTCGTTGGTGATGAATACCTTGCTCAAGCCACAGATTTCGAATTGGGCGCGATCATTGGAACCTCTTTGGTGGCAGGATATGCAGCCGGTTCGGTGGGATTGGCATACCTCGGGACCTCCGCTCTGGGTGTGATCGGAACTGGGGCGCTCGCGGGGGCTGCTGAATATGCAGCCATCTCCGGCACAGCGAGTGCACTGGATGCATTTGATTCTCAAACGGGACTTCTAAACGGAGGGGGTTACTCGGTCGCAGCACCCACCCTCGGTGGATTCGCACAGTTCACTGTCGGTGGAGCCATTGGAGGAGGCGTTGCGTTCGCAGGCGGCACTGCCCTCCGAGCCGGTGGCCGAGCCCTCTGGAACGCCGGCCTGAGGGAAGCTTCTTTTGTTGGCATTGCGACCGTTCTTCCTTGGATCGAGAGGGTTGGCGTCACCTCGACATTGTCTAGGATCGGAGCCCATCGCGCTTACGCTGGGCTCTTTGACAATGCGTTTTCATTTGGTGACGACATCTTAAGGCAATTCGCAGACGATTTCTCAACTCTGCGTTCCATTCGCCGATATGTAGAACGATTGGTTTATTCAGACACAATCCCTGCCGGCAGGGTTGGTGAGTTGGTGGAGGACTTCCGGTTTGCTTTGAGAAATAACAACAGAAGACTGGCAGGAACTAAGTTTCATGAACTCGTGTTCCGCTTTGCGGAGCAAGCGTTCGATGAAAATCGAATCCGGGGATTTTACATCGAAGAATCAGTTCTCGGTCGGTTCAACAACGCGAGAATTCCCGACTTCTTGGCGATCGCGCCGGGACGGCGTGGGAACGTCTTGTTCGGCCAAGTCTACGACGACGGTTTTGGTCTCTACAATCAGATTTACGATCTGAAACCATTTAGGTCCGATCAATTTACGTACGATCTGACTGACCAATTCTTAGATTTCCGTCACGCATCAGGTCGGCGTCCCATCGCCTTCTACTACAACCTGCGGAGGGCAAACTAATGATGATTAGTCGACTCTATGATTCTCTCGCATTATTTGATCAAGTCTATTACAAGAAACAAATAGCTGGGGTTGTCAAGGCTCGTTGCACTAGGTGCACTTTCGATTCGTGTCAATTCGATTCCGTACAAACTTGTCGCACTCTTTTTGCTGGAGAGGATGAATGGCTAAAATGCGTTTTCACTAATTCTATAATGGAAGATGTCTCGTCACGGAACAGCCTGTTTGTTGACTGTAGTTTTGATAATGTAACTTTCCTTAGACCCCGTTTTCGTTCAACCATTTTTCGCCGTTGCAAATTGTCAGACTGTGTGATTGAAGCTATGTCTATAGACAACTGGACCGGGAAGATCACGCTGCAAGACCTTGAAGCTGTTTCAATACCGGTTTAAGTATAGCAAGATGCAGGCTAGGTGAGCGAAAGCTTCGAAGAGTTGGGGGTAGTA
>JAGQPO010000383.1 GCA_020426665.1 Planctomycetales bacterium | reverse complement strand
ATCCACTTTGTTCGAGAACGCCGACGTTTGCTTGATGGCGTTACCGCCGGGATTGTTCTATGTCCAAGCTCCTTTCTTCGCCCTGTTTCCCGCCGGGTACGCGACCGCACGGCTACCGCTTTTCATTGCCGCGTTGGCGACAATCGCAGTTGTTTTTTGGGTCGTGAAACGCCTCGGGGGCAGCGATCCGGCCGCCGCCGCCGCGTCACTTTTGGTTTCGCTTTCTCGTCCGCTGCTGTTCACCGGGCTGACGGTTCGCCCCGACTTGTTGTCGGCGCTCGCCGGTTGGCTGGGAGTCATCGCCGCGTGGCAGTTGTTGCGGACGAATCGTGACGAATACACTCACCCGACGCAGCGAACTGCTGCACCGAAGTCTCACAACGGCCAATCGGTCAAACTTGCACTGGCAAGCGGAGCCCTGACCGGACTCGCGGGCCTGTTTCATCCTTTTGCTCTGGTGTTTGCGATACAGGGCGGCGTGGCAATGCTGATGGCTGGAAAGACCGTCAAGGAAAAGGTAACGCAAAGTTGTGTTTTTGTTTGCGGGAACTTAATGTCGATTGGCCTTTGGGTGCCCCTGATCGTGGCGTATCCTTACGAGTTCCGCAGCCAATTTTTTGCCAACGTTTTAGATCGCGCCGGTCCCGGTTTGCCCGCCCGCTTGATCTGGCCATTTCCGTCACTAATCCATCATGCCCGGCTGTTGTATGAATTTGCCGGGCCGTTCCAATGCGCCTTAATGGTTGCTGGCTTTCTGGTTGGCAGTTTCTTGCTGTGGCGGGCGAATTCCATTGCCCCATGGGAGCGAAAGGCAATGATCGTCCTGGTTTGGTCAAGTGTGTATTTGACGGCAACCGTGGCGGGGATGCATCCCACCAAAGGTTATTGGATGTATCCGTTTCTGTGGATCGTCACAATTGCCGTCGTCGCTGTGGATCGGTGGTTGAAGCGTGTCGAAGAAAGTGCGACAAAACTGCCACGGTGGGCGACTGGATCGATCGCGTCATTCGCATTCGCAATCGCGTTGTTGATGATGCTTCCCGGGGCGGGTTTGCGGACGACGTGGATCTATTTGACTCATTGGAAACAATCATCCGTTTATGCACCACGATTCATCGAACAAGTACTGGACGACTTGCCAACCGACGGCGTGTATTATGTAGATCTGTCTTACGTCTTTGATGTCTACCTGAGTGGGCGAGAGACTCGATTGTGTCAAGAACGTCATCAGTATTGGGGGGATCAGCCTCTGGACTACCGCTACTTATTACTTTCTTGGGAAGGTGACGATGCAAACTGGGCTGACCAATACGATGGGTACCACGTCAAACGCATCGGCGACCGATCTGTTCCCCAGAATTGCTTTGTCGATTTGTATCGGCCACGAAATGGAATTGGATTCAGACCCGAAACTCACGCGACAGACAAATCGCCAGTGAATCATCCCCCATCCGATGAGTAGACAGGTGCAACGCCCTCAATTGTCGATCGTTATTCCGGCGTATAACGAAGAGCAAAATATCGGTCCCTGTCTGGACGACTTGATGACGTTTCTTGTCGACCAGGAAGGGATTGATACGGAAGTCATTGTGGTCAACGACAACAGCGTTGATGCGACCGAGTCCGAAGTGATTTCGCGTCAGCAACGTTGGCCGTCGATTCGTTTGGTGCGGAGAAAGCCGCCCGGGGGATTTGGACGCGCGATTCGAACCGGTTTGCAATTCGTTCGTGGCGAAGTGATCATCATTTACATGGCCGATCGCTCGGACCATCCGCGAGACGCAAAGCGATATTACGACACAATCATGGAAGGATACGATTGTGTTTTTGGATCACGGTTTATTCGCGGCGCAGAGGTAAATCGATATCCGCGAGTCAAATTGTGGGTCAATCGGCTGGTCAATAAGACGATTCAGTGGATGTTCTGGACGCCCATGAATGATTTGACAAACGCGTTCAAGGCGTATCGCGCAGGCGTCATCGACCTTTGTGGTCCGTATCGCTCGTGCCACTTCAACATCACGCTGGAGATGTCACTGAGCGCCCTGATCAGCGGATTTCGGATCAAGGAAATTCCGATCGGGTGGGAAGGTCGCACGTGGGGATCGACCAATTTGCGGATGCGGGAAATGGGGCGGCGTTACCTTTGCACGTTGCTGATGCTGTTTTTTCAACGAGTGTTGATGTCTGACGATGTCGTGGCCGAAGGCAAGCGGGATCCAGGGGCGGCGATCGAGGTCTTTTCGGATCCAAAAGGATTGGAAACTGCTGACCACACCTAATCGTCGATCCACCTCGTACTTCGCGGTTGTGTATCATGTTGGCTGAGCGTTGCCCACCAACCAACTCGTTGAGATAACCTGCATCATGAGTTTTCCTCCTCGCCGGCTGTTCTTTTGCCTGCTCGCCTATGTTCTGGTTCTTGCGGTCAATTGCGAATTGACGGCACACTCGCACGCCCAGTCTCAGCGTCCCAACGTTGTCATCGTGATTACCGACGATCAAGGGTACGGCGATTTGTCGTGCCACGGAAACCCGCGGATCAAAACGCCTAAGTTGGACGAGCTGTATCGGGAATCAGTTCGCTTGACGGACTATCACGTTGCACCGACATGCTCGCCGACCCGTTGCGCATTCCTGACCGGGCATTGGACCAATCGAACGGGAGTCTGGCACACCATCATGGGCCGATCGATGCTGCGAGAAAACGAGGTCACGATGGGCGACGTCTTCTCGGACGCCGGTTACGCAACCGGAATGTTCGGGAAATGGCACCTGGGGGACAACTATCCGTATCGCCCTGAGGATCGAGGGTTCACCGAAGTGATGCGGCACGGTGGCGGTGGTGTCGGCCAAACGCCGGATCACTGGGACAACGCGTACTTTGACGGGTCATATTGGCACAACAGTAAAATCACGCCGGTCAAAGGCTTTTGTACCGATGTGTTTTTCGACTACGCAGAACAATTCATTCGCGATTCTCACTCTGCCGGCAAGCCGTTCTTGGCTTATATTGCGACCAACGCGCCCCACGGACCGATGCACGCGCCTGAGAAATACAGTGCTCCGTATTCAGACCTGGGCGTGAATGTTGCCAACTTCTTTGGCATGATCGCAAACGTTGACGAAAACGTCGGCGAACTTCGACAGCTTTTGGATGATTTAAAGATTGCTGACAACACGATCTTTATCTATACCACCGACAACGGTACTTCGTCGGGAGACCAAGTGTTCAATGCGGGAATGCGCGGAAAAAAGGGCAGCCACTATGACGGCGGACACCGTGTCCCACTGTTTATTCGATGGCCCGATGCGAACCTGGTCGGCGGTCGCGACGTTGATACTCTAACCGGATACGTTGACGTCTTGCCGACGCTGATATCGATGTGTCGTGTCGCGCCGCCAAAGAATGTCAAATTTGATGGTGTCGATATTTCACCGTTGATTTTTGACAATGCACCGGATTGGCCCGATCGAATCCTCGTGACCGATTCTCAACGCGTAAAAGATCCGATCAAGTGGAAAAGTTCGGCCGTGATGACCAATCGCTGGCGACTGTGCAACGGAGTCGAATTGTTTGACATCGATGCCGACCCTGGCCAAAACAAGGACGTCGCGGCGAAACATCCCGAAGTCGTAGAACGACTAAGAGATTTCTACGAGAACTGGTGGGCTGAACTGGAGCCGACCTTCCAGCAGTCGACAGCGATTCACCTCGGGCACCCTGCCGACAATCCGGCGCGGCTGACGAGTCATGACTGGATCACCACACAGATGACGCCTTGGAATCAGAGCCAAGTACGCGCGGCAATGAACGGCCCGGGGAATACCGGTTTCTGGAACGTAAAAGTCACCCAGCCCGGAAAGTATGTCGTGCGTTTACGACGTTGGCCCATCGAAATCGATCTTCCGATCGCCAGTCCGCTCGCGCCGGGGGAACCTGTTCCAGGTGCCAAGGCGTATCGCGAAACGCCCGGTAAGCCGGTCGCCGCAAAAACGGCAACAATCAAAATCGGCGAGATTGAAAAGTCGGCACCGGTCGTCGACGGCGCCAAAGAAGTCGCGTTTGAACTGGAATTAAAACCTGGGACAACGACGATGACGGCCGAGTTTCAAACCGCTGCCGGCCAAGTCTTCGGCGCCTACTTCGTCTACGTCGAAAAGGAATAGAGTGGTTGCCGGGGGCGGAGGACACCAACGTATCGACCTTCATTCGCAACCCGAACGCGTGAGTTTTGAAGTTGCGCTTTTGCGAGTCCTTCTTCGCGTCAGAGACGCAGCATGAGTGTTGGTGTACAGGCTTTAGCCGCCCTTTGTCGCTGCTACGCAACGACAGAGGATCGCCGAAAGGCTAGACACCAACAGTGATGCCCGGTCCATTCGTGTTCATTAAGGCAACAGTTGGGTCCATTACCATGGCGGGATTCGCAAACGCGCAACTTCGAAATTGACGCATTCGGGTTGTGATAGAGGTGCAGCATCTGAAAGCGTTAGTGAGTGACCACCACAGCGTTTTCGAAATTCGCATTTTCTTCGCCGAACTCTCCGCGTTTGGCCAAACCGGCCACGGAACCTCCGGCGGCTTTTGTCGACAGACTGGAAGTCGGTCGTACCCCTAAATTCGAGAATTGATGAAGGATATGTGGACCGTCAACGTTCGATTTTGGGGTAGCGGAACTCGTCATGAGTTTCGATTCGTCCAGAAGATCACGAAAGTCGTGACGACTTCCGCTACGTTCCCCACCCTAAAATTAAATCAGGACCGCTTAAGCAGTCTCGTACCTGCCACCTGCCACCTGCCACCTGGAACCTGGAACCTGGAACCTGGAACCTGGAACCTGGAACCTGGAACCTGGATTTGCCTACCGGCGCGTCTTTTTAACCTTCGCACCACCCTGACGGACTTTGAATTTCGGGTTGCTCTTGCAAATCACGTAAACGCGTCCGCGACGCTTGACGACTTGGCAATCGGGGTGACGATACTTTAGGGCGCCAATGCTGCTGACAACTTTCATCGGAATCTCTCACCAGGTGGCGCTCTGGGCAGAACGCCGTTAGTCTATGACTTGTAATGTGTGTCTTTGCTCCGGAGCCTCTCTCCAGAGTCGTGCGATTAATGTCGCGTTAAGGGTCGCAGAGTATAGCGGTCGCCGACTACCATTCAACGCCAAACGGCACGATAACACGGTTTCCCCCCATATATTTGCCTGTTGCCTCCCAGATTACCCATTTATTGACGATGACACGATTTGCCTACTTCGATTGTTTCAGTGGAATTAGCGGGGACATGACATTGGGAGCCCTCATCGTTTTGGGGGCCGACACCGCCGCGATCGAAGCGGCTGTTCGATCGATGGGACTCCCCGAATTGTCGATTTACAGCCAAGACGTCAAGAAATGTGGTTTTCGAGCTGTTTCTGTAACGATTCTCCACCCCCCAGAACATGCCCATCGGCACCTCCATCACATCACCGCGATGATTGATGGGGCGTCCGAAATCGACGAGGCCGCAAAGTCGTTGGCCAAGCGGATTTTTGGACATGTTGCTGTTGCAGAGGCCAAGGTCCACGGAACAACAATAGAAAAGGTCCATTTCCACGAGGTCGGAGCGATCGACTCCATCGCCGATATTGTGGGGGTATCCGTGGCGATCCAAAGTTTGGGAATCACGTCCGCGATGGCTTCTGCTGTTCCCACTGGCACCGGGTCGATCAAGATTGACCACGGACTGGTCGCAGTCCCCGCTCCGGCAACTGCGGAAATTTTGCGGGGGATCCCGATCGCGCCCAATTCGATTGCGAAAGAACTGACCACGCCGACTGGGGCCGCAATTTTGAAGGAGTTATGCACCGGGTTTGGGCCCTTGCCTTCGATGACAATCGACTCGATCGGCTATGGGGCTGGAACGATGGACTTGCCGGATCAGCCGAATGTGTTGCGAGTGATTGTGGGTAACCAATCCGACTTTGGGGTCGCCCAAGGGCACAGCCACGTCCATCATGATCATGTCGTTGTCCTGGAGACGAACTTGGACGACGCGACGGGTGAGCAAATCGCTGATTGCGCCAGCCGTTTGATGGATGCCGGTGCGTTGGATGTCACGCAAACACCGTGCACGATGAAGAAAGGACGCAGCGGAGTTGTACTTTCGGTGATGGCACGGCCGGATCAGATCGTTGCGTTGGAAGAGCTGATATTTTGTCACACTCCCTCGATCGGGATTCGACGCCACACCGTAGAGCGCGATATCCTGCCTCGCGAGTCAATCACGATCGCGACTCCGTTAGGACCAGTTGCAGCAAAGGCTGCGATGCTGCCGGGGGGGACTCGGCGCATCAAAGTCGAGAGCGATGATGCGACTCGTTTGGCACGCGATCATTCGCTGACAATGGATGACGTTCGTCGACTCGCCGAACATCATGTAAATCAGGGTTGATTTTGGACAGCGATCTATAATCCTAGTGCTTCGTTAGCCTTTGATTTTAGGGTTGGGACCGT